>JBOGGP010000005.1:0-25407 GCA_050744105.1 Acidimicrobiales bacterium | reverse complement strand
GTTGGCGGCCACGGCCTCGGCGTGGAGGAGCTGGCCCACGTGGCGCAGGTCGGTGAGGTGTCGCTCCCCGCCGGCCTGGGCCAGGAGGCGGGCGGGCAGGCCCTGGGTGCGGGTGACCAGCTCGACTAGGGAGGCCACCCCCCGGCGGTCGAGCACGCCGGCCCAGCCGACCAGCTCGGCCTGGAGGGATTCGAGGGCGGCGTCGCCGGCGCCGGCCAGGTCGGTGGCCGACCAGCCCACGAAGGGCCCGAGGGCCACCGCCCGGGCCCGGCTGGCCGACGCCGGCCGCTCCAGCGCCTCGAGGAGGCGGAGCCAGTGGCGGGCCACCGGGGTGGCCAGGACGGTGCCGGCGCCGTTGATCACCGCCGGGACCCGGGCCGCCTCGAGCGCCTGGCGGACCATCTCGGCCTGGCCGTTGGTGCGCACCAGCACGGCGACCTGGCCGGGCCGGATCCGTTCCCGGGCGGCCCCCGGCCCGGTGGCGTCCCTCCCGGCCACGGTGGCGCCCGACCCGAGCAGGCGGGCCACGTCGGCGGCCAGGTCGGCGGCGACGTGGGCCTCGCCCGATCTCTTGGCCACGTACCGGCCCCGGTCGGTGAGGGTCACCGCCCCGTCCGCCCGGTGCACCACCCGGATGCGCATGGGCGCCCCTGCCGGCGCCCCCGCCAGACCGGCTGCCACGTGGGCCGGCGCCGCCTGGACGGCCCGGAAGGCAATTTCAGGGTGGCCCAGGTGGGCGTCGCCAAAGAGGGCGGCACAGGCGTCGACCAGTCCCTGGTCGCTGCGCCAGTTGGTGGCCAGCGTGGCGATCGACGGCGCCGCCCGGCGGGCCTCCAGGTAGGCCCACACGTCGGCTCCCCGGAAGCTGTAGATGGCCTGCTTGGGATCGCCGACGAGGACCAGGGTGGTGCCCCCCTCCCCGAAGGCCAGCCGGAGGATGTCCCACTGCACCGGGTCGGTGTCCTGGAACTCGTCGACCAGGGCGACCGAGTAGCGCTGCCGGAGCCGGGCGCAGGCGGCGGGGCCACGCTCGGGATCCTCGAGGGTGGCGGCCAGGCGGGTCAGCAGGTCGTCGTAGGAGAGCAGGCCGGCACGCAGCTTGCGTTGCTCGACGTAGCGGCGGGCCTGGGTGGCCAGACCTGAGCGCCTGGCCCACTCCGATCCAGGCGGTGCGGCCGCCGGCTGCAAGGGCGCCGTCGGGTTGGCGACCACCCGGGCTGCAATTTCCCCGGCGTCCTTTCTGGAGAAGCCGGGGTGGCCGCGACCGAGCACGTGGCGCACGTAGAGGTCGTCGACCACCTCGGCCACCAGGTCGCTCGGATCCTCCACGAAGGTTGCCTCCGCCTCGACGTCGCCGGCCACGCCCAGGCCGGCCAGGATGTGCTGGCACAGGCCGTGGGTGGTGGCGATGGTGGCGGCGTCGAACTCGGCCAGGGCGGTGGCCAGGCGCCGGCGCCGGCCCTCGACCTCGGCCGGCGAGCCCCGGGCCAGGACGCACAGCACCACGTCGGCGGGGTCGGGCGCCACCCCGACCAGGGCCAGGCCCAGCCCGGCCTCGGCGCTGGACAGGCGCTCCCGCACCCGCTCGCGCAGCTCGCTGGTGGCCATGCGGGTGAAGGTCACGACCAGCAGGCGCTCTACGGGGAGGCCGCCGGCGACGTAGCGGGCGGCCAGGCCGGCGATGGTGAAGGTCTTGCCCGTCCCCGCGCTGGCCTCCAGCACGGTGAACCCCCCCGGCAGGGCCCCGGCGATGTCGAAGACGGTGGAGGTGGCGGGCGGGCTCACCCGAGGACCCGTTCCTGGCCGATCAGCCCGTCCCACAGCCGGTGGGCCAGGCGGCCGAACCGGTGGGGCTGCTCCTGCGCCCACCCGGCGCCGCTCTCGCCGTCCCCGGGGCAGGCCCCGAGCAGGTCCTCGAATGGCACCTGGCCGCCCAGCACCATCACGTGGGAGGGGTCCAGGTCCTCCCTGGCGAAGTCCCGGGGCGCCGTGGTCCATGCCTGGCGGGCCTGGTCGCACCCGCCGGCGGCGTAGGCCGCGGAGGTGGCGCAGTACAGCGGCACCGGCTCGCACAGCCCGGTGGCGTAGAGGTCGACCAGCCGGCGCAGCTGGTGGCGCGCCGCTGCCTGGCGCCGGCCCGGGCCCGCCTCGACCAGCCCGCAGGACCGCACCTCCACCCGCCGTCCCTCCCCCCGCCCGACGGTGACCGCCCGGAAGGCGCCGTCACGGTAGGTGGCGGTCAGGGCCAGCACCCGCAGCCAGGCGGCCAGGCGGTGCTTGGGCGCCAGCCGGGAGTAGGTGACGGCGCGCACGATCCCGCCGCTCACCCCGCCGACGGTGCCCACCAGGCAGTGGCCGCCGCCCAGGTCGGCGGCGACGTCGAGCGTGGTCGCCGGGTGGGAGCCCGACTCGGCCACGGCCCGCCCCACCAGGGCCTCGACCCTCGGGACGACCTGGGCGAGGACCCGCTCGCCGAGGGCGCCGGGAGGGATGGTGCCCCGCGCCCGCTCGGCGGCCACGACCCGGCCCTCGTCCAGCCCCCCCAGCCGGCCGTCGAGCAGGCGGGAGCCGATGTCCCAGACGGCCAGCCCGTCGGGCTCGATGGGCAGGGCGTCGCCGGGGGCCTCGTCCCTCTCGGAGAGGACCACGCCCAGGCGCCGGCGCAGGAAGGCCCTCGTCGGGTGCTGGAAGAACCGCACCAGGTCGTCGATCTCGACCGGGCCCGGGGCCGGTGCCGGCAACGGCGCCGGCAGGAAGGCCGGCACCGGCGTGCGCGGCCCGGTCAGGGACAGCGCGCCGGCCAGGGCCACCGTGTCGAACGACCACGGATGCCCGCCGGCCAGCCCGCCGGCGACGAAATTGCGTGGGTCGTAGGGCTGCAGCGGGTGCTCGACGACCACGCCGGCCCGCCCTGGCACTGGCGCGTGGGCCTGTGCCGCGGCCCGGCGAACGGTGCGATCGACGAGGTCCAGCAGCTCGCCCACGGGGACAGCGGGGGGCAGGGGGGCATTGGTGCGCTCGTCGCGGCCGCGGTAGGTGATGACCAGGTGGTCGCCGGCGGCCAGCAGGGCGTCGAGCAGCAGCTGGCGGTCCTCGCTGCGGGCGTCACGGTCGCCCACCCACGGGTCGCGGCCGACCAGGTCGTCGCCGTCCGTCGTCGTCTGGCGGGGGAAGACGCCGTCGTCCAGGCCGAGCAGGCCCACCACCCGGTGGGGGACCGACCGCATTGGCACCAGGGTGCACATGGTCAGGTGGCCGGTGCGAAAGTTGGCCCTGGTGGGCCGGCCCCTCAGCCGGTCGGCCAGGAGGGAGCGGATCTCGGCCAGGCCGAGGCGGACCGGGCCCGGCACCGGGCCGCCGGCGGAGGTGGCCCCACCCGAGCCCGGGGACGGCTGGGACTCCCCGGCCACGTCGTCGAGGAGGCTGTCGAGCTGGGTCATCTGCCACTCCTCGGAGGCGGGGGCAGCCATCAGGGAGCGGGCCGACTGGCCGATGGCCTCCATCCAGCCGGCCACGGTGTCGTCGGCCCCGAGGCGCGACAGGCTGGCCGACAGCCGGGCCACCAGCTCGGCGACCCGGCCGGCCAGGTCGATGTCGCCGCTGTCGACGTCGTCGAGGGGCAGCACGCCGCCGGCCAGGCGCTGGCCGTCCTCCGACATGGCCACGCCGAGGAGGATCCGCCTCATCCCGGCCTGCCAGGTGCCCTCCTCGGTACCCTCCAGCAGCCAGGCGGCCCGGTGGCGACCGTCCATCCCCCAGCGGATGCCGGCCGCCTCCACCCACTCGTTCAGCCGCACCAGGTCGTCGTCGTCGAAGCCGAACCGCCGGCGCACCGGGGCCGTACCGGCCAGGTCCAGCACCCCCGAGGCGGTCACCCGTGATCCGGCCAGGGCCAGCAGCTGGGAGACGGCGGCCAGGACCGGGTTGGTCTGGCGCAGGGAGCGGTCGGCCAGGCGCACCCGAAGCTCCCGCCCGGGCGCGCCGGCGCCGCCATCTGCCGCCGGAGAGGGGCCGGCCGGATCCTCGCCGGCCCCTGCTGCGGGGCCGGGGCGGCCCCCGGCCCCGCCGGCCGGCGCCAGGCCGAACGTGGCCTGGATCAGGGGGGCGAAGGAGTCGATGTCGGGGCACATGACGATCACGTCCCGGGGCTCCAGGGTCGGGTCGTCGGCCAGGAGGTGCAGGATGGCGTCGCGCATCACCTCGACCTGGCGGGCCCGGCCGTGGCAGGAGTGGACCTGCAGGCTGCGGTCGTCGGGGTCGAGCACGGGCCGGAGGTCCGTCCCGCCCGGCCCGGGGGCCCCGGGGGGGCGCGCGTCGGCCCTCACGCCGGCCTGGAGGAGCCCGAGGAGGCTGGCCGGGGCCCCTTCCATCCCCAGGTGCTCGTCGGTGCGGTCGCTCGTCTCGCCGGCGCCGGCCGACAGCACGATTTGCATCTCCCTGGCGTCGCGGCCCCAGCTGGCCAGGAGGGGGTTGCCGGCCAGCGCGGCCGCCGGGCCCTCGCCTCGCCGGCCCAGCCGGGGGCGTCGCCCGGCCCTGCCCAGCTCGGCGGTGGCCGCCCACAGCACCGGCGAGGGGTGCAGCAGCCACAGGTGGACGTCGCGGTCCTGGGCCAGGGCGTCGAGCACCGCCAGGTAGCTGGCCGGCAGCCGGGTGAGCCCGAACAGCGAGAACCTCTCCGGCAGACCGGCCAGGTCGGGCTGGCGGCGCAGCCGGGCGATCGCCTCGTCCATGCGCTCGGCCGGGCTGGGAGCGCCGATCCGCTCCCGCAGGGCCCGCCACAGGGAGGCCTGCCAGGCCAGGTCGGGGGCCAGCGGCGACCCCGAGCCGTCGTGGTCGGCACCACCGGCCCACGCCCGCAGCATGGCCGGCCGGTGGACCCCGTAGCGGTCGAACAGGTCGGCCACGTGGCGGACGGCGGCGAAGCGGCGCCCGGCGCGGGGCTGGTCGGCCTGGCCCCCCGGCGGGCGGGCCGCCTCCGGCGTGGCGGCGGGGTCGGGGGCGGCGCCGGTCCGTCCCGCTGGCGGCGCGCCGGCGCCCAGGTGGGCGCTCAGGGTGGCCAGCCAGGCCTGGCCCAGGTTGGCGTCCACCACCTCGAGGAGGGGCCACACCGCCCGCTGCGGGGCCCACGGGTCGTGGTCGGGGGCCACCCCGGTGGCGGCGGCCACTGCCGCCCCCACCAGGGCGCCGGGGAAGGGGAACTCGACGTTGGCGCACACCCCGTCGGCCCGTCCCGGGCGGGCGCCCAGGGTGGCCGACAGGGACTGGGCCAGCCAGCGCTCCACCCCGCGGGTGGGCACGGCCACCACCTCGGGGCCGAGGACGTCGGCCGGCGGGCGGTCCAGGAGGTCGGCCAGGCCGGCGGCCAGCCGGTCGCCCCGCTCGGCGCGGTGGATGTTCAGCACGCCGGCGGCCCGGCCCTGGGTGGTCCCACGCAGGCGAAGGTACCCGAGGCCTGTGACAGGAACGCCGGCCTGGTCACCGCCAGCAGCCGTCGTCACCCTGGTCGTCGCCCTGCGGCAGACTGCGCCGGTGACCGAGGCGGAGGTGGAGGCGGCGGCGGCGGAGCTGTCGGCCCGGGATCCGGTGATCGCCGCCCTGGCCGCGGCGGCCGGGCCGCCCCGGTTCGAGGCGCCGCCGGGCGCCAGCCACTTTGCCGCCCTGGTCCGGTCGGTCCTGCACCAGCAGCTGGCCGGTGCCGCCGCCTCCGCCATCCACGGCCGCCTGGTGGCCGCCCTGGGGGGCCAGGTGACCCCCGAGTCGGTCCTGGCCCTGGCCCCCGGGGCCATGAGGGCCGCCGGGCTCTCGGCCAGCAAGGCCGCCTCGATCCTCGACCTGGCCGCCAGGGTGGCGGACGGCACGGTCCGGCTCGACCCTGCCGGGCTGGCCGCCGAAGCCGACGAGGAGGTGGTCGACCGGCTGGCGACTGTCCGCGGCATCGGGCGGTGGACGGCGGAGATGTTCCTCATCTTCCAGCTGGGGCGCCTCGACGTGTGGCCCGTGGCCGATCTGGGGGTCCGGCGCGGCTACGGGCTGGCGTGGCAGGTACCGACGCCAACCCCGGGCCAGCTCCGGATCCTGGGTGATCCCCTGCGGCCCTTCCGCTCGGTGGCCGCCTGGTACTGCTGGCGCGCCTGCGAGATCCACCGCCGGGCGCCGCTGCCCGGGCCCGCATCGGGGCCGTGACGCCCGTCCCCGGGCCCGTGGCGCCCGCGCCCGTCCCCGGGCCCGTGGCGCCGGCGCCGGGCCCCGGGCCCCAGCCTCGACCGGCCGGGCCCGACCGCCCCGTCTGGCGGGTGATGGTCGTCGTCGGCACCCGGCCCGAGGCTGTCAAGCTGGCTCCCGTGGTGTTGGCCATGCGGGCCGACAGCCGCTTCGAGGCTGTGGTCGTGGCCACCGGCCAGCACCGCCACCTGACCCATCCCGTGCTCGACCTGTTCGGGATCCGGGCCGACCACGACCTGGGCATCGGCCGGTCCGACCAGAGCCTGGCCGATGTCACCTCCCGCGCCCTCGACGCTCTCGACGCCGTGGTCGGCCACGCCCCCCCCGACGCCCTGGCCGTCCAGGGCGACACCACCACGGCGCTGAGCGCCGCCCTGGCCGCTTTCTACCACCGGGTCCCGGTGGTGCACGTGGAGGCCGGCCTGCGTACCGGCAACCGCTACGCGCCCTACCCCGAGGAGACCAACCGCCGCCTGATCACCGCCCTGGCCACCCTGCACCTGGCGCCGACCGCCGGCAACGTGGCCAACCTGGTGGCCGAGGGGGTGGCGCGCCGGGACATCGTCTGCACCGGCAACACCGTCGTCGACGCCTTGCACCACGTCCTGGCCCTCCCCCTCGCGGCGCCGGCGCCGGTGGTGGCCGCCGCCCGGGCCGCCGCCGGCGGTGTGATCCTGGTGACGATCCACCGGCGGGAGTCGTGGGGACCGCCCCTGGAGGCCGTGGGCCGGGCCGTGGCCCGGGTGGCCCGAGCCCATCCCCACCTGCTGGTCCTGCTCCCCGCCCACCCCAACCCCCGGGTGAGGGCGGCGCTGGAGCCGGCGCTCGCCGGGGTGGCCAACGTGGAGATGACCGAGCCCCTCGACTACCGTTCCCTAGTCGCCGTCATGGCCCGCAGCGTGCTGGTGCTCACCGACAGCGGCGGCATCCAGGAGGAGGCTCCCAGCCTCGGGGTCCCGGTGCTGGTGCTTCGCGACGTCACCGAGCGGGCCGAGGCCCTGGCCGCCGGGACGGTCGAGCTGGTCGGCACCGACGAGTCCCGCATCGTCACCCGCGCCGCCCAGCTCCTCGCCGCTCGCCTCCTGCCCCCGCCGTCCACCCTGCCCCCGCCCGGCCTGGCTCCCAACCCCTACGGGGACGGGCGGGCCGCCTCTCGCAGCGTGGCTGCCATCGCCCACATGCTGGGCGGTGGCCCCCCGGCCGAGGAGCTCTGCCCCCCGCCTCCCCGGTAGGGCTGGTCAGCGGGTGGGCCGGCGCCTGACGCGGCTCCGCCCGCCGCCGGATCCCCGGGGCGGGCGGAGCTGCATTACTGGCAGCGGTCGGGAGACTCAGGCGGTGACGAGAGCCCGGCGCTGGCGACGGCGGTACCAGGCGAAGCCGACGGCCCCGAGCACGGCGGCGGTCCCGCCGGCGATCGGCAGGCTCCTGAGCGGGAAGACCGACGTCGGCGGCGTGGCGGGCAGGGGGCCGCAGGTGACCTTGCCGATGTTGAGCGTCACCAGGGCGGTGCCGGGCACGATGCCGAGCACGACGGCGCCCAGGGCGGTGGCGGTGATGACCCCGCCAGTGGTGCTCTGGGTGTTGAGCACGACGTTGACCAGGGAACCGAGGTTGAGCAGGGTCTGGTTGGGGGCCAGCTGGGAGGAGGTCAGGGCGACGCCGTTGAGGGTGGCGCCGACCAGCTGCAGCCCGGCCGTCGGGCCGGCGGCGGGCGTGTCGGAGCAGGTCTCCAGGACGGCCTGGGCCTGGATGACGTCAGTGCCCAGGGTGACGGTGACCCCGCCGGTGGCGCCGGTGACGGTGCAGGTGCCCGTCGCCCCGATCTGGATGACCCCGCTGGGGCCGACCAGGCCGGCGCATGCCGCCGAGCTGCCGTCGGGGAAGGCCCGGGCCACCTGTGACAGAACGCCCGCCGACAGGATACCCAGGAGGGGAGAGCCGGTGCTCTGGGCCGTCGGCCCCGGGCTGGCCGGGCTGGCGGTGACGGTGCCGGTGTCGATGACCGTCCCGCTCAGCAGCTTCAGGTCCAGGGCGTGGGCGGTCGCCGTCGGCGTGTCGGCCATGGCGGTGCCGGCCCCGAAGGTGAGGGCGAGGCCGGACGCCGCGACCAGCGCGGCCAGGCGGGCGGTCATCCGGGCTGGGGTCAGGGTATGCACGAAACCTCCAGGGTTCGTCGGTCGGTCAGGCGGGCGGGTGAGTCGGGTGTGCCGAGCGCAGGGTGCGCCTGGGTACGGGGGAGACGGGGATACCGGGGCTTCAGACATGGGCAGGGGGTGCGGGTGGTGGCGACGGCCGGCGCAGGAGGATGGCGGCGAAGACGGCGATCCCGGCCGCCACCCCCATGGTGGACAGGACGCCACCGGCGAGCACATGGCTGCGGCTGTAGCCGGTCTGGAAACCCCACAGCTGCATGCTGGCGCCGATGAGCAGGAGGCGGGCCTGGTTGACGGCCCACACCACGACGCTGACGATGGCCAGGGCCATGAGGGCACGGCGCACCGGCACCTTGCGCGAGACCAGCACCGCTGCGCCGACCAGGAAGAACGGTGCGATCAGCAGGGCGGCCGTGCACGCGGTAGCGATCGAGTAGCCGACCCATCGCTGGCCCTGGACGAAGACCACCGCCGAGCCGAGGGTGTGGGCGTCGGCCAGGTGGGTCAGGCGCATGAGAGCAGCGGCCGAGCTGGCCTCGAACAGCCGGAAGCGCGCCTCGAGGACCAGCAGGCCGGCGCCGGCGGCGACCACGGCCACCGCCGCGCCACCGTGGGCCCACCCGAGGGCGGACCGGCCAGGGGGGCGTGCGGCAGCTCCCGGGGTAGCCGGCATCAGGGTCGCCTGCTCATCGGGCCCGCCTGACCATGGCCATGCGCACCAGCACCAGTCCGGCCAGCACGGCGACCAGTGCCAGCAGGGTCAGGCCGACCACGGGGAAGCCGGTGAAGGCCAGGCCGCCGCCCGCGGCCGCCCCGGCCCCGCCGGCCGCCATGGGGCTCTTCAAGCCAGCGCTGCCACCGAACGTGTACACGGGCCTTGCTGGCTCCTCGCTCTGCCCGAATCGTCGGGTCCTGGTCGTTTTGGACGTCAGCCGTCGTCCGGGGGGCACTATAACTGCCGCGGCGCGGTGGCTGCCCGGGTTGTACCCCCAAAGGACCAAACCTGTCACTTTCAGGCGGCTTAGACCGCCTTTTCGGGAATTGCACCGAAATGTCGGCCCCTTCCGCCACTTTGGTGGCTGGCTAGCCCACGCTGCGTGCTGGGGCTCCTCGCCTGGCCGAGCCTCCGAGCCACCGAGGCGCCGGGGCGCCGGGGCGCTGGGGTAACTAGGCGCCCGGCTTGGACCCGAAGAAGCCGGCGTCGCCGAAGGTGAAGATCCCCCCGTCGGCCGCCACCAGCCAGTACCCCGAGCCGCTCGGCGTGGCCGCCATGCCCACGATGGGCTGGTTGAGCCTCTCCGCCCCGGCGGAGCCGAAGAAGCCGGCGTCGCCGAAGGTGAAGATCCCCCCGTCGGCCGCCACCAGCCAGTACCCCGAGCCGCTCGGCGTGGCCGCCATGGCGACCACCGGCTGGTTGAGCCTCTCGGCGCCGGCCGAGCCCTCGTACGGAGCCCCGACGGCGAAGACCCCGCCGTCGGCGGCGCCGGCCCAGTAGCCGCCGGCCGGGTCGGCGGACATCCCGACCACCGGCTGGTTGAGGTGGTGGGAGGCGGCCGAGCCCAGTGCCGGGGCGCCGCCGAAGGCAAGGATGCCCCCGGCCGCGTCCACCAGCCAGTACCCGGCCCCGCCGGGCGCCGGGGCCATGCCGACGACGGCCGCGCCGGGCACCGTCCCGCCCCCGCCTGACCCGGCCCCCCCGGACCCGGTCGCCAGGTCCCCGTAGTCGGTGGCGTCCCCGAAGACGCTGACGATGCCGGCCTGGTTGACCAGCCAGTAGCCCTTGCCGCTCCTGGTGCCGGCCATGTCCACGACCGGTGCGGTCTGGGGGTTGGCGGTGGGGCCCGACTGGCAGGGGGCGAAGTGGTTGGCCGTCGAGTCGTCGGTCTGCGACACCGTCGAGCAGGAGGGATCGAGCATCCACGGTGGCGTGCAGGACACCACCCGGCAGGCGATGCGGCCCGAGCAGGCGATCTCGGTGTGGCACTGCCCGTAGCGGAACTCGGTGCATCCGACGTGGCGGTTGGCGCACGTGCCGAGGGCGCACTCGCAGCTGAGCGAGTCGCAGTCCGGGCAGAACGGCCCGGCTCCGCAGCCGCAGCCGGGCCCGCAGGTGCCCATGCAGTCGATGTAGTAGCGGGGGCCGGCGCAGTACTGGGACCCGTCGGCTTTCCACCACCCCCCGGCGAACGAGCCCGGCGGGCAGGCGTTTACCCCGTTGTTGACGGTGCAGCAAAACTGCGTGTAGCCGTCGCAGCACGCCTGGTCGCACCCGCAGTTGCCGCTGGCGCACTGGCAGATGAAGGCGTAGGCCGAGACCGGCCGCAGCAGGAACTCGCCGGCGCCGACCGACAGGGCGGTGGCCACCAGGGTGGTGCGGGCCACGAAGCTGCGCCGGCCGGTGCGGGCGGCGAGGAGGCCGCCCAGGCGCTCGACGACGCTCAACGGGGCCGCCCGGCGGGCAGCGGGTACGTGAACGCGGCATAGGCCAGGGCGGCGACCAGGGCGGCTCCGGCGGCCAGGGGCACGCCCGCCCAGGGCTGGTGGGCGAACGCATCGGGCAGCCGGGACGGGCCGGTGAGGGCCCATCCGGCCGCGCACGAGGCGGCGGCGCCGTCGAGGACGGCGTGCACCAGGGTGGGCTTGGTGTCCGGCCGGCCGAAGCAGCCGCAGCTGGAGATCGGCCACGACTTGGAGATGGCGACGCAGACGAAGAGGAGAAAGGAGGCGTAGGCGGCTGCCACCGCGGTGGCAGGGATGGGACCGGGGGCGGCCACGGCGGAGGCGGCCACCGCCACCTCGGCCAGGGAACCGGCGCGAACCACGGCGGTGGCCGACGGCAGGCGGGCGGCGCGCAGGGCGCCGGCGGTGCCGTCGGGGCGGGCCAGCTTGGCCATCCCCGCCAGGCCGAGCAGGGCGACCGAGGCCAGGTACGGGCCAGCCAGGGCGGGGCTCACCGGACCGTGGCCGCCCGGCCGACCCTCAGGGTGCCGACCAGCTGGTTGGCCCGGGCGCACAGCGGCCCCCGATCGGCCCAGGAGCCGACCACGGCGTACAGGCAGAAGGCCCGGCCTGCCTCGGTGAAGAAGCGCTGCACGCCGGCCTGGCCTCGAAGCAGCCGCTGGAGCTGCCGGGGCCGGAACATGTCGGGCGTCAGCCCGGGCACCCCCGTCGAGGCGAACAGCGGGCTGCCCGCCGCCGCCGGGCCGAAGTCGAGCAGGCCGACGAAGACGTCGGCGGGCCCCAGTGCCTCGACCACCCCCGCCCCGTAGTCGCCCCGCTCGGGGGGCAGCGCCACGGTGGCGGCGTGCATGACCGCCGCCGTCTGCTCGCCGGGGGCGGCGGCCCGGCGGTAGATGGTCGCCTCCCAGCCGGCCGGAGGCGACACCGACAGGCCGTGAGCGGCGACCACCGGCCGGGTCAAGCCCACCACCGGGCCAGGCCTCCGAGGGCCACGCCGGCGGCGCCGGCGCCGGCCAGGGCGGTGGCGGCCCGGTTGAGGCGCTCCGCCGTGGGCGCCATCGCCGCCAGCTGGCGGTGGCGGGCGGCCAGCCGGGCGAAGGTCGCCACCCGGCGGCCGGCCACCACCGGGGCGGCCCGTACCAGCCCGAAGGTGGCGCCGATGGCGGCGCCGGCCAGCGCCGAGCCGGCCAGGATCTCGCCGGCCACGCTCAGGTAGACGGCGGCGGTGGCCGCCCGGGTGGCGAGGCCCACGCCGAGCTGGGCCCCGAAGCCGGCGCCGTAGACCCAGCCCCGGTAGCGGTTGAGCCAGTCCTCGTCGACCTGGCGGCGCAGGCCGCCACGGGCCGGCCAGCGCCGGTCGGCGGCCAGGCACAGGGCGGCGGCCATCGCCAGCAGGATGGCCCGGGTGGTCACGGTGAGGCCGGCCAGCCGCCCGGCGAGGCCGGCGACGGCCCCGACGGCGGCCGGCGCGGCGACCGACGCCACGGTGTAGGCCCCCGCCGTCACCGCCCACCGGTTGTGCCGGGCCCGCTCGCCGAGCGGGCTGATGCTGGCCAGCATCGACTCGCCTCAGGGTGACCATGTCGAGCGCAGGCCGGCGGCGGCGGCGACGAGGACCCCAGCAGCGACAAGGACGCCGGCGGTCACCGCCCGAGCACCCCGTCGGCCGGGCCGGGATGGAGCCGGGGGTCACCGGGGGCAATCCCTGCCGCCCGCAGGTCGGCGTCGACCCTGCGCTCGCGGCCCTCGGTGGCACTGGTGGTGCCGTCGGCTACGGCGGTGTCGATCAGGTGCAGCACCTGGGACCACGTCGACGCCGTTCCCTCGCCCACCACCTTGCCCTGCGCCCCCGAGATGTAGACGAAATACGGCGCTGCCGGCACGTCGTAGTGCTCCCACGCCTGGCTCGACATGACCGTCCGCAGGTGGTCGCCACCGAGGCGCCGGATCGCCTGGGGCGACTCCGCCTCCGCCCCGCGGGTCACCACCACCAGGCGGGCACCGCCAGGCACCCCGCTCACGCCGGCACGGAACGCCTCCCAGAAGGCCCGGCAGGTCGAGCAGCCCGACGACAGGAAGCCGACGACGGTGTCGTGGCCGACGGAGGTGACGGGGATGCTCACCGCGTCGCCGCTCGGGGTGGCGCCCACCAGGTCGACCACGTCGTCCGAGGCGGGCCGGCCCGGCGTGGGCCGCCTGGCCGTGGCGGCCGGGGTGGCCGGGCCGTCGGGGCCCAGGTCGACTCCCATCTGGTGCAGGGCGCGCAGGATGTCGGCGTGGGAGCGCAGGAGCCCGGCCACCAGCAGGCCGAGCAGGGCGACGGCCGCCACCACGACGACGTCAAGGGCGACCACGGCCGGCCTCCCCCACCCTCAGCCCGGCCCCGCCGAGGTGGGCAGCGAGTACGAGTCGGAGGCCCGGCCATAGGGCTCGGGACCCGTCCAGTCGATCGCCAGGCGCGAGAAGCGGGGCCCCTGGGCGGTGTCCACCGGGGTGGTGAGCACCAGCCGGGCCGGGTACGGCCTGGCGCTGACCGCCGCGCAGCGAGGTACGCAGGCGTCGACCATGACCACCGACGTACCCGTCGCCGTGGCCGCCGACCACCCCGACCAGTGGATCTCGGTGGCCACCACCGTGCCCTGTCCACAGGTGACCACCAGGCGCGCCGGCTCGTATGCCCCGGCGCCGCAGTCGGCCTCCACGGTGGTGGCCCGGGCGCCGGTGGTCGCCGGAAGGGAAGGCGGCGAGGAGGGCGAGGAGGCAGTGGCGCCGGGGGCCCCCGCCCCCTGCCCGCCGGCGCTCGATCCGGGGATGCTCCCGCACGCTGCCGCTCCGGCGACAAGTGCGGTGACGGCGAGCGACCAGCCCCGACAACCCATCCTTGGCCAGCCTAGCGCCCGCTCCAGAGGCCCCGCCTCTGCATCACGTCCTTCAGGGCCGAGGGTCGGTCGGTCATTATCCCGTCGGCTCCCAGGTCGATCAGGCGGTCCATCTCCGCCTCGTCGTCGACGGTCCACACGTGGACCGCCAGCGCCGAGGCATGGGCGGCGCCGAGCAACCGCCGGTCCACCAGCGGGATTCCCCGGTAACGGACCGGGACCTGGGCCACGACCGCCGGCCGCCAGGTCCGCTCCAGCGGCCGGTGGTCGGGCAGCAGGCTGGCCAGCCGGAGGCCGGCGACCCCTCGGGGGCCGGCCGCGCTGCACAGGTCCGGGCCCAGCCGCCGGCGCAGCGTGGCCAGGCTCCGGTCCGAGAACGAGGTGATGCACACCCGGGGCAGGGCTCCCGACCGGGCGACCAGGTCGCAGAGCGGCCCGATCACGCTCTGATGCTTGGCGTCGATGTTCCAGCGCAGCCCGGGCCAGGAGGCCAGGGCCTCCTCCAGCGAGGGGACAGCCTCACCCCCGGGCGCCCCGGCGGCGGCCACCTCCCGCCAGGGCAGGTCCCGGATGAGGCCGGGCCGGCCGGTGGTGCGCAGCAGGGAGGCGTCGTGGCAGGTGACCACCACCCCGTCGGCGGTGGCGTGGACGTCGGTCTCGACGTAGCGGTACCCGAGCGAGACGGCGTGGGCAAAGGCCGCCATGGTGTTTTCCGGTGCCTCCTTCGCCCCCCCCCGATGGGCGAAGGCGACGGGGCCGGCGCTGTCGAGGAACGGGTGGGCGGGGGTCGCCCTGGCCTGGGTCAACCTGGCACCTGCGTCAACCTGGCACCTGCGTCAACCTGGCACCCCCTCAACCGGGCTCGGACTCGTGCCCCGGTTGCCGGCGCAGGCCCTGGTAGGCGTCGGCCGGCTCGATGTCGCCCCGCAGCACCTGGTGCACCAGCCCGCAGATGGGCAGCTCGACGCCGTGGCGCTCGGCCAGGGCGATGGCGGTGGCTGCGGTGTTCACGCCCTCGGCCACCATCGTCATGCCTCCGAGGATCTCGCCGAGCCCCCGTCCCGAGCCGAGCTGCTCGCCCACGAAGCGGTTGCGGCTGAGCGGGCTCATGGCCGTGGCCACCAGATCGCCCATCCCGGCCAGGCCGGCAAGGGTGACGGCGCTGCCGCCGGCGGCCACCCCCAGCCGGGTCAGCTCGGCCAGGCCCCGGGTGATGACCGCCGCCCGGGTGTTGTCCCCGACCCCGAGACCCTGGGCGATGCCGGCGGCTATGGCCACCACGTTCTTCAGGGCGCCGCCGATCTCGCAGCCGACCACGTCGTGGTTCATGTACACCCGGAACACGGCGGAGCGCAGCACTCCCTGGAGAGCGGCGGCCACGCCCAGGTCGGGGGTGGCGATGACGCTGGCCGCCGCCTGGCCGGCGGCTATCTCCCCGGCCAGGTTGGGCCCGGTGAGGGCGGCGGCGGGGTGGCCGGGGAGGACCTCGTCGATGACCTGGGTCATGCGGGCCAGGGTGTCCTGCTCGAGGCCCTTGGTCAGGCTGACCACCGGGATCCACGGCCGCACGGCCGGTTGTGCCTGGGCCAGCACCGCCCGGAACACGTGGGAGGGGACTGCCACCACCACCACGTCGGCCTCGCTCACCGACTTCTCCACGTCGGCGGTGGCCCGCAGGTTCGGGCACAGGGCGATCCCGGGCAGGTAGCGGCTGTTGGTGCCGTCCCGGTCGACCTCGGCGGCCAGCTCGGCGTCACGTGCCCACAGCGTGACGTCGTGCCGGCGGGCCACCATCGACGCCAGGGTGGTGCCCCAGGATCCCGCTCCGAGCACCGTGACCCGCACCAGCTCGTCCCCTCTGCGACGGGGCGCCACCGGCGGCGCCACCGCCCAAGCTACTGCCCTCGCCGGCAGCCAGGGTTCTCGGGGAGGGCGAAACCCGGCGGCGATGCCCGCCGGGTGGTAGTGGCGTTGCCGTGATGGCCTGGCCCCGCTCGGGTACGGTCTGGGCGTGCCAGGTCTGGATCTCGCCCGGGCGCGCCTCGTGCCCACCGCCGGCGCCGCCGGCTGGATCCTGCGCACCGACAACGCCGTGTGCTTCGTCAGCGGGTCGGATGCCGCGCCCGCCGCCACGGTGTTCGAGTGCTGCAGCGGGGCCCCCAGCGGGCCCGCGGTCCTGGGTCGCCTGGTGGCCGCCCTATCGAGGGCGCCGGCGCCGCCCTGGCCCGACTTCGCCGTGGTGACATGCTCCCCCGTGCCCGTGGCCAACCCGTCGCCGACCTCCTCGTGCGACGGTGACGCCAACGAGGTCGTCGTCCTCGTCCATGGCCGGGTCCCCGTCACGCTGGAAGGCGACGGGGAGCCCGAGAGCGCCGGCGCCGCCGGCCCCGCCGGTGGCGGCGCGACGTGGTGGGCCCGGGCCGTTCCCTCCCTCCGCCGGGTGGCCCTGGGTGACGCCGCCGCCATGGCCGCGGGCCCCGGGGCAGGATGGCCGGCGGCTCCGGCGGCCGGCGGGATGGCCGACCTGCGATCGGGGGTCCTTCCGGCATCCGGCGCCGTCCTGACCGCCCGTCCCGCCCCCGTCGACCTGGAGCCGCCGGCCCCCGCCTACCAGCGGGGGCTGCTCGACCAGGCCCGGGTCTGCGACCAGTCCCCGGCCCATGACCGGCCGGCGCCGGTCACGTCGGTCGTCCCCGAGGCCGAGACGGCGTCACCGGCGCCAGCGGAGCTGTCGGTCGCCGGCCTCGACGTCGACGATCTGCTGGTCGGCGACCTCCTGTCTCCGGCTCCGGGAGGGGCACTCGGGTGGGCGGGGACACCCCCTGGGGCGCTCGACGCCACCGTCGTGGAGCCAGCCGAGGTACTGGAGCCGGCGGGCCACGGAGGTGAGCTGGCGCCGACCAGGCTGGGCGGGGCCGGCCCGGCGCCCGAAGGCGCCGGCGTCGAGGGGCCCGGCCCGGCGCCCCTGGTGAGGGGCAGGTACTGCTCCCGGTCCCACTTCAACGCCCCGCGTGACCGGTGGTGCCGGGTGTGCGGGGTGGCGCTGGCCCAGGATCCGCAGGGCGAGGTGGAGGGCCGGCGGCCGCCGCTCGGCCAGGTGGTGTGGGACAGCGGCGAGACCGACCTGATCCGGCGCGACACCGTGGTCGGCCGGGAGCCCGGCGGGGATCACGGTGTGGCGTCGGGCGCGGCCGAGGGCCTCGTTCCCCGGGCCCGAAGCGAGGGCATGTCACGGGTGCACGCCGAGCTGCGCCTCATCGGCTGGGAGATCCTTCTGTCCGACCGGGCCTCCACCAACGGCACTTTCGTCTGGGACGAGGTCCGCCAGGAGTGGCACCGCCTCGACCCGGGGGAGCGCTACCCCCTCCACACCGGCTCCATCGTGGCATTCGGCGAGCTGACCGCTACCTTCGAGGCCGCCACCACCTGACCGGTAAGATGGGCGGGTGGCTGACCGGGCGGACTTTGTCGACCAGGCCATGCAGTACATGGCCTCCCTGTACACCGCCGCCCTGAGGATGACGCGCAATCCGGCCGAGGCCGAGGATCTGGTCCAGGAGACCTACCTGAAGGCCTACCGGGCCTTCGGCTCCTTCCAGGAAGGGACCAACATCAAGGCCTGGCTGTACAAGATCCTGACCAACACCTTCATCAACTCCTACCGGTCTCGCAAGCGCCGGCCGGAGCAGGCAGAGCTGGACGACGTCGAGGACCTCTACCTCTACCGGCGTCTCGGCGGCCTCGAGGCGGTGGCGGCCGGCCGCAGCGCCGAGGAGGAGGTCATGGACCACTTCACCGAGGGTGACGTCAAGGCGGCGGTGGAGGCGCTCCCCGAGCAGTTCCGCCTGGCCGTCCTCCTGGCCGACGTCGAGGGTTTCTCCTACAAGGAGATCGCCGACATCCTCGACATCCCCATCGGCACGGTGATGAGCCGCCTTCATCGCGGAAGAAAGGCGCTGCAGAAGGCGTTGCACTCCTTCGCCGTGCAGCGGGGGCTCACTGCTCCCGTCGCCGGGACATCCTCCACCTGAACCGACGCCGCCGACCCCGACCCCGCGAGAGCGATGTGACCACCCACCAGCCGGGAAGCACCCATCAACCGCCGGGCAACCCCCCTCGACCAGGCACCCCCCAGTGCCGGGAGGCGCTTGAGACCCTCTACCACTTCCTCGACGGCGAGCTGACCGAGCAGCGCCGCCGCGACATCCAGCAGCACCTCGACGAGTGCTCACCGTGCCTGGAGGCCTTCGACTTCGAGGCCGAGCTGAAGCTGGTGGTGGCCCGGCATTGCCGGGACCGGGTGCCCGAGCAGCTGAGGCTCCGGGTGGTGATGGCTCTCGCCGAGGCATCCAGGGAGGACGTCGTCTCCGAATGACGTTTTGCCCGGCAACCGGTCGGGCAGGAACACCGCACTCATAGCGGGCGTTGGTAGGAGACATGAGCGAGCGATCTCTAGGGGGTCACACCCTCAGCGGCAGCGAGCGCCCCTCGAAGGCATTTGCCAAGAACCGGGTGTGCCGGGAGCAGGGCTGCAGCACCCAGCTGTCCATGTACAACAACGGCAAGTATTGCTTCCAGCATGAGCCGATGGCCGTGCCCCGGACCCGGGGCAAGAAGATAGCCTGACCCAGGCCTGGGGGGACTGCGGGGTTGCCGACGGGGCCTACCCGGCCCACCCGGATAACATCGCCGGCGTGAGACCCCTCTGTCGCCGTGGCTGACCCCATCTCCTGGGAGGTGGCGGAGCGCCTGGCCGTGAGGGTGGCGGATCGCCGGCCACCGCCCCCTTCCTACGAGCGCCAGGCACTGGAGGCGGACTTCGCCGAGCTGACCGAGCAGGCCGAGGAGCTGGTGGCGGCGGAGACCGGGTTGCGCAGCCTGGCTGGCCCCGCCCGGGCCCGTGTCACCGACCGTGCCGGTTGGGTCCGGGCCAACGTGGCGTCGTTCCGCCGGCTGATCACCCCTGTGGCCGAGAAGCTGGCGGCCTCCCATCGGGTCCCGACCAAGGTCGGCCCCGTCACCCTGGCCATGCCGGCGGGAGCCACCCGCACGATCACCGGTGGCCAGGTCGGGCTCCTGCTCGGCTGGATGTCCACCCGGGTGCTCGGCCAGTACGACCAGCTGCTCATCGAGGACGACCATCCCGAGGACCAGGACATCGTCTACTACGTGGGCCCCAACATCGCCGCCTTGGAGCAGCGCTTCGGCTTCCCGCCCCGTGAGTTCCGGCTGTGGATCGCCCTGCACGAGGTGACCCACCGGGCGCAGTTCACCGGCGTGCCCTGGATGAGGGCCCACTTCCTCTCCCTGGTGTCGTCCACCCTGGGCAGCATCGATGCCGATCCCAAGCGGCTGGTGGAGGCGCTACGCCGCGCCGTCGACCAGATCCGGTCCGGCCGCAACCCGCTCGACGAGGGCGGCCTGGTCACCCTGCTGGCGACCCCCGACCAGTTCCAGGCCATCCGTCAGGTAAGCGGCCTGATGAGCCTGCTCGAGGGCCATGGCGACGTGACCATGGATCGGGCCGCCGCCGACCGCATCCCCAACGCCGACCGCTTCAGCCGGGCCCTGCGGGAGCGGCGCCGGCAAAGAGGGGCGGCCAAGGTAATGAGCAGCCTGCTGGGCCTCGACGCCAAGCTGCGCCAGTACCAGCAGGGCGAGGAGTTCATCGCCTCGGTGGAGGGGGCGGGTGGCCCTGACCTGCTGGCCCGGGTCTGGGAGGGCCCGGAATGGCTGCCAAGCTGGGACGAGATCCATGAGCCGGAGACCTGGATCGCCCGTGCCGGCGCCCCGCCGGTGGCGGTGGGAAGCTAGCTACGGGGACGCCAGACCTGCCCGACAAGCTGGCCGGCGAGACCGGGCTGGCCGCCGCCACCAGGCTCCTGCCCCGCTGCGACTTCCCGCCGAGCGGCACCCCCGTGGCGGTAGCGGTCTCGGGAGGAGCGGACTCCCTGGCGCTCCTGCTCCTGGCCCGTGCCGCCGGGCTGGAGGTGGAGGCCGTGCACGTCGACCACGGCCTGCGTCCCGGGTCGGCCGCCGACGCCGTGGTGGTGCGTGCCGCCGCCGACGCCGTCGGGGCGGCGGTCACCGTGCGCACGATCCGGCTCGTACCCGGGCCCAACCTGGAGGCCAGGGCCCGCGCCGCCCGCTACGGCTGCCTGCCCCCCGGTGCCCTGGTCGGTCACACTGCCGACGACCAGGCCGAGACCGTGCTGCTCAACCTGCTGCGCGGCGCCGGGCTCGACGGACTGGCGGCGATGGCCGGGGTGCAGCGGCGGGTCCGCCGGCCCATCCTCGGCCTGCGCCGGGCCGACACCGCCGAGCTGTGCGCGTCGGCGGGGTGGTCGCCGGTGCGGGACCCGGCCAACGACGATCTGCGCTTCCGGCGCAACCAGATCCGCCACCGCCTGATGCCCCTGATGGCCGAGGTAGCCGGGCGCGACCCGGTGCCCGTGCTGTCCCGCACCGCCGGCCTGCTGGCCGCCGACGCCGAGCTGCTGGCCTCGTTGACCGCGGCGATCGACCCCCGCGACGCCGCCGCCCTCGCCGCGGCGCCGGTTCCTCTGGCGGCGCGAGCCGTGCGCCGCTGGCTGCGGGACGGCAGCGACGCCGAGCTGCACCCGCCTTCGGCGGCGGAGGTGCAACGGGTGATCGCCGTGGCCCGGGCCGAGACCGCCGGCACAGAGGTCAGCGGCGGCCGGCGGGTGCGCCGCAGCGGCGGCCGCCTCCGCATAGAGCCCCCGCCCCTGTCCCGGCCAGCGGTGCCCACCTAGCCCTGTTCATGCTAGCCCTGCTCCTCCCGCCGGTAGGGTCGGGCCGCCATGTCCGAGCGCCGCGACACCCACCTGGGCCGGGTGGTGGTGACGGCCGAGGCCCTCCGCTCCCGGGTCGAGGCTCTGGGCGCCGAGATAACCGGCAGCTACCAGGGCCGGCCCCCGTTGCTGGTTGGCGTGCTCAAGGGGGCGTTCATCCTGATGGGAGACCTGGCCCGGGCCATCGACCTGCCTCTCGATGTCGACTTCATGGCCATCTCGTCCTACGGCAGCGCCACCAGGACCAGCGGGGTGGTGCGCATCGTCAAGGACCTCGACGCCGACCTCACCGGTCGCCACGTGATCATCGTCGAGGACATCGTCGATTCCGGGCTGACCCTCAATTACCTGCGCCGGAACCTGGCTGCCCGGGGCCCCGCCTCGCTCGCCGTGTGCGCCCTGCTGGTCAAGGAGGGGATGCAGCGGGTGGACCCCGAGCTGGCCTACGTGGGCTTTCGCATCCCGCCCCACTTCGTGGTCGGCTACGGCCTCGACGAGGCGGAGCGCTACCGCAACCTTCCCTACCTCTGCGAGTACCGCGCCTGAGGCGGCGACCCTGAGCACCCCGAGGGCCCGGGCTACCCTGGGCCAGGAATGAAGAGGCCGAGCATGAAGAGGATCCTGCGCAACCCGCTTACCTATGCACTGGCGGCCGCCGCCCTGCTGGCCGTCGTGCTCGTCGCCGTCCTGGGGGCCGGTCCTGCCCCCCGGACCCTGAGCCTCGGCACCTTCGAGGCTGACCTCTCCCAGCACCTGGTCGCAAACGCCACCCTCAACGACGGTCCCGACACCGTCACCGGCAGGCTCACCGACGGCACCGCCTACGCCGTCTCGTACCCAGACCGCTACACCGGCGCCCTGGTGGGCCAGATCGCCGCCCACGTTCCGCCGGCCGCCTTCTCCGACAAGCACAGCCACACCTCGATCTGGCTGACCCTGGCCACCTCCTACCTGCCGATCCTCCTGCTGTTCGGCCTTTTCGTCCTCCTGCTCAACTCGGTGCAGGCCGGCGGGTCCAAGGTGGTGCGGTTCGGCAAGATCAAGCCGAAGACCGGATCCAAGGACCAGCCAAGGGTCACCTTCGCCGACGTGGCCGGCGCCGACGAGGCGGTGGCCGAGCTGACCGAGATCAAGGAGTTCCTCGAGGGGCCGGCCCGGTTCCTGGCTCTCGGCGCCCGCATACCCAAGGGGGTCCTGCTCTTCGGGCCCCCGGGAACGGGCAAGACCCTGCTGGCCCGGGCGGTGGCCGGCGAGGCGGGTGTGCCGTTCCTCTCGATATCGGGCTCGGATTTCGTGGAGATGTTCGTCGGGGTGGGCGCCAGCCGCGTCCGGGACCTCTTCGACCAGGCCAAGGCCAGCGCCCCCTCGATCGTCTTCGTGGACGAGATCGACGCGGTGGGCCGACATCGGGGCGCCGGCATGGGCGGTGGCCACGACGAGCGGGAGCAGACCCTCAACCAGCTCCTGGTGGAGATGGACGGCTTCGACGTGGGCGGAGGGGTGATCCTCATAGCGGCCACCAACCGGCCCGACATCCTCGACCCGGCCCTGCTGCGCCCCGGTCGATTCGACCGCCAGATAGTCGTCGACCGCCCCGACCGGGCCGGTCGACGCCAGATCCTGGCCGTCCACGCTCAGGGCAAGCCCCTTCACGCCGGCGTTGACCTGGACGTCCTGGCCCGCCGGACACCGGGTTTCACCGGTGCCGACCTGGCCAACCTCCTCAACGAGGCGGCCCTGCTCACCGTCCGGCGCAACCTCCAGACCATCGGGATCCGCGAGTGCGAGGAGGCCATTGACCGGGTGGTGGCCGGACCCGAGCGCAAGACCCTGGTGATGTCGGACCACGACAAGGAGGTCACTGCCTACCATGAGGCCGGCCATGTCCTGGTCGGGCACCTGCTCCGCCACGCCGACCCGGTGCACAAGGTGTCGATCGTGGCCCGCAGCCGGAGCCTGGGCTTGACATTCACGCTGCCCGAGGACAGGTACAACCATTCCCGCCGGGAGCTGTGCGACGTCATGGCCATGTGCCTGGGAGGACGGACCGCCGAGGAGCTGGTGTTCTCCGAGCCGACCACCGGAGCGGAGAACGACATCGAGAAGGTGACCAGGATCGCCCGGGCGATGGTCACCGAGTACGGCATGAGCGAGGTGCTCGGCCCTCAGCAGCTGGTCCAACCCGGGGGGGAGGTGTTCCTGGGCAAGGATTTCGGTGGACAGCACACCACCCACAGCGAGGCGGTCGCCGCCGCCGTCGACTCCGAGGTGCGCGCCATCATCGAGACCGCCCACCGGCGGGCCGGGGACGTGCTCAGCCGGCACCGGCTCGTCCTCGACACCCTCGCCGCCGAGCTGGTCGAGAAGGAGACGCTGGAGGGCCCCGAGCTGATGGCGATCATCGGCGCACTCGAGCCCTGGCCCGACGACGAGGTGCTCGGCGCTCTCCCGCCCGGACCGGCCCCCTCCGGCCCGGGCAGGTCCAAGGCTGGTGGTGGCGTCACACCGGCCCCGCCGCTGCCCACCAGCGCACCCGCCCCCCGCACCCGCCCCCGCGGCACCGGGCGCCGGCCCCAGCCCGAAGCCCCGGATTGACCCAGGGGGCCGGGCCAAAGGTCGATCTGGGTCGAATCGAGCGGGCGGTGGCCGAGATCCTGGCCGCGGTCGGCGAGGATCCGGGACGCGACGGGCTGAAGGCGACCCCGGCCCGGGTGGCTCGGATGTACGCCGAGATCTTCTCCGGCCTGCACGAGGATCCGGCCGAGCACCTGTCGGTGGTCTTCGAGGCCGGCCACGACGAGATGATCATGGTCAAGGACATCCCGCTCTACAGCATGTGCGAGCACCATCTCCTGCCCTGGATCGGGCACGCCCACGTCGCCTACATCCCCAACGCCGACGGCCGGGTCACCGGCCTGTCGAAGCTGCCGAGGACGGTCGATGGCTTTGCCAGGCGCCCCCAGGTCCAGGAGCGCCTGACGACCCAGGTCGCCGACGCCGTCGAGGGCGGCCTCGCCCCCCGTGGGGTGCTGGTGGTCGTCCAGGCCGAACACCTGTGCATGACCATGCGTGGGGTGCGCAAGCCAGGTAGCCGGACCATGACCTCGGCGGTGCGTGGACTGTTCCGTGACAGCTCCGCCACCCGGGCCGAAGCCATGAGCTTTATCCTCGAGGGCGGCCGGTGAGCTCCCGGCGGAAGGGGATGTCATGAAGCAGCGGGTCTCAGTCATCGGCAGCGGCTACGTCGGCACCGTCGTGGCCGCGTGCCTGGCCCACATCGGCCACCAGGTGGTCGGGGTGGAGTCCGACACGGCCAAGCTGGCGGCGCTGGGTGCGGGCCACGTGCCCTTCTACGAGCCGGGTCTGGAGAGCCTGGTCCGGGAGGGCCTGGGCAACGGCCGCCTTCGGTTCAGCGCCGACTACGGCGACGCCATGGACGCCTCGGACATCGTCTTCATCTGTGTCGGGACCCCGCCCGGTCCCGACGGCCAACCGGACATGACGGCCATGGCCTCGGTGGCCCGCAGCATCGCCACAAACCTGGACCGGCCCCACATCCTGGTCAACAAGTCAACGGTGCCAGTGGGTTCGGGCCGGTGGTTGGCCTCCATGATCGAGGAGGTCTCCGAGGACCGGGCCCGCACCCGGGAGCTGGTGCAGGTGGTATCCAACCCCGAGTTCCTGCGGGAGGGCAGCGCCATCGGGGACTACCTGCAGCCGGACCGGGTCGTGCTCGGCAGCGACAACCCAGCGGCCATAGCCACCCTGGTGGACCTCTACGAGCCCATCCTGGCCGGCGGCCGCGGCCAGCACGGCCGGGTCGGGCGGGTGCCGGTGGTCGAGACGGATCTGACGACTGCCGAGATGACCAAGTACGCCTCCAACGCCTTCCTTGCCACCAAGATCAGCTTCGCCAACGAGATGGCCCGGATCTGCGTGATGGTGGGGGCCGACATCACCGAGGTGACCGCCGGGATGGGCCTCGATCGCCGGATAGGCGGGGAGTTCCTGGGTGCGGGGCTGGGCTGGGGCGGCTCCTGCTTCGCCAAGGACGTGAACGCCCTGATTGCCACGGCCCTGGAATACGGCTACGCCCCGGCCATCCTCCAGGCCGCGGTGGCGGTGAACGGGGCCCAGCGCCACCTCGTCGTCGAATCCCTCAGGCTCCATCTCAAGACGCTCAGGGGCACCCGGGTGGCCATCCTCGGGCTCGCCTTCAAACCAGGCACGGACGACCTGCGGGACTCACCGGCCTTGGACCTGGCCCGTCGTCTCGTGGCCGCCGGCGTGTTTGTCACCGCCTACGACCCGGTCGTTCCGGTGCTGCCGGGCTTGGCCGAGGTGGCCATGGCCTCCGACGCGCGTAGCGCGGCGCGCCACGCCGACGCCGTCGTCGTCGCCACCGAGTGGCCGGAGTTCGAGAGCCTCGACCTGGTCGCCCTGGCCGGGGGCATGAGGGGCTACCTCTTCGTCGACGGGCGGAACGTCTTCGATCCCGCCGCGGTGCGGGCCGCCGGCCTGCGCTACGTGGGCATCGGTCGGGGCGCGCCCCGGGCCGCCGTGACCGCGACGGGGTCTGACCGCGACGGGGACCGACCGCGACGGGGCCTGAGCACGACGGGGACCGACCGCGACGGGGCATGACCGCGACGGGCCTGGGTCGTCGTCACATCTGACCTCCAAGACAGTGTGCAAATGGGGCCCCCAACCGGGCCGGCGCAGGCACGGTCCAGCTACGCTGCTCGGGTGACCAGGGTTATGGGCGTGCTCAACGTGACGCCCGACTCGTTCTACGACGGGGGTCGCTGGTTCGACCCTGACATGGCCATCCGCCACGGGCTCGACATGGTTGCCGAGGGCGCCGACATAGTCGACGTGGGG
>JBOGGP010000004.1:0-28480 GCA_050744105.1 Acidimicrobiales bacterium | reverse complement strand
GCGGGCGCCGAACAGGCGGCCGGCGGCGAAGGTGGTGAGGGGCATCCGGGGACGCCACCGTACCCGCTGACCCGCCGTGCCCGACCATCCACCAACCCGACCATCCACCAACCCGACCATCCACCAACCCGACCATCCACCAAACTGTCACTGGGCCTCCGTAACTTCGGGCGGGTGAACGAGACGGGCCCTTCGACCAAGCACGCACCGGCGGGACGCCCCACGCCGGCGGAGGCGGGGCCCGGCCAGCTGCCCCTCGGCCCTGTCGGGGACCTGCTGGCCGACCTGACCGCGGCCCAGCACCGGGCGGTAACCAGCCCGGCGTCCCCGCTGTGCGTGCTGGCCGGGGCGGGCGCGGGCAAGACCCGGGTCGTCACCCGCCGCATCGCCTACCGGGTCCTGACCGGGTCGGCCCAGCCCAGCCACGTCCTGGCCCTGACCTTCAGCCGCAGGGCGGCGGCCGAGATGAGCGCCCGGCTGGCCGTCCTGGGCCTGCGGGCCACGGCGGGGACGTTCCACTCGATGGCCCTGGCCCAGCTCCGCCAGTGGTGGCGGGACCGGGGCATCGCCCCTCCCACCGTGCTGGAGCGCAAGGGCCGGATCCTGGCCCACCTGGCCTCGGGCCGGCCCGGCCTGGCCGGCGCCGCCGTCGCCGACCTGGCCGGCCACCTCGAATGGGCCCAGGCCCGCCTGGTGGCTCCCGAGGACCTGGCCGCCGAGGCGATCCGGGCCGGCCGGGACCTGCCGGCGCCGGCCGGGGAGGTGGCCGCCCTCTACCAGCGCTACCAGCACGAAAAGCTCCGGCGGGGCCTGGTCGACTTCGACGACATCCTGGCCCGCACCGCCGAGGCCATGGAGCGCTGCCCCGACTTCGCGGCCGCCCAGCGGTGGCGCTGGCGCCACCTCTTCGTCGACGAGTTCCAGGACCTCAACCCCCTCCAGCATCGCCTCCTCGACGCCTGGCTGGGGGGCCGGCCCGACCTGTGCGTGGTGGGCGACCCCAACCAGTCCATCTACGGCTGGAACGGAGCCGACGCCGACGCCCTGGCCGCCTTCGCCTCCCGCTGGCCGGGCGCCGAGGTGGTCAGGCTGGACGACAACCACCGCAGCACCCCCCAGGTGGTGGCTGCCGCCGGCGCCGTCCTCGGGGCCGGCGCCATGCGGTCCAGCCGGCCCGACGGCCCCGTGCCGGCCGTGGTCGGCTACCCCACCGAGGTGGCCGAGGCCGCCGCCGTGGCCGCCGCGGTGGCCGACCGGCGCCGGCACGGGCTGGCCTGGGCGGAGATGGCCGTCCTGGTACGCACCAACGCCCAGGTCGACGTCCTGGCCTCCGAGCTGGCCGGCGGCGGCATCCCCCACCGGGTGGCAGCCGGGGCGGCCGTGGTGGGCGACGTCACCGGCGGCGCCACCGGCGGCGAGGGCCCTGGTCCCGACTCGGTGACCATCTGCAGCTTCCACCGGGCCAAGGGACTCGAGTGGCCGGCGGTGTGGGTATGCGGGCTCGAGCGGGGGCTGGTCCCAATCGGCCGGGCAAAGACGGCGGCGGCCGAGGCCGAGGAGCGGCGCCTGCTCTACGTCGCCCTCACCCGGGCGGGCCAGGAGCTGCACTGCTCGTGGGCCCGGGCCCGGACCTTCGGAGGCCACCGGGTGGCCCGAGAGCCCTCTCCGTGGCTGGCCCTCCTCGGCGGGGACCGGGGCGGGCCGCCGCCGGGCCCCGTCCTCGACGCCGGCGGCTGGCGCGACCACCTGGCCCAGCAGCGCCGGGCCCTCGACACCCCATCCCCCGCCGCCGGTCCCCCCTTCGGTCCCGGCCGCCGGGGCCGGGCGCCCCAGCCGGCCCTGGTGGCCCCCGATCCCGGCCTGCTGGCCGACCTGCGGGCGTGGCGAGCGCAGCGGGCACGCGGCGCCGGGGTACCGGCCCACGTGGTCCTGCACGACCGCACCCTCGAGGCCCTGGCCTCCCTGCGACCGGCCACCGAGGAGGAGCTGCTCGGCGTCCCCGGGCTCGGGCCGGTCAAAGCCGGCCGCTTCGGGCAGGGCCTCCTCGGGCTGATCGAGGGTCACCGGGCCCGCGCCTAGCAGTCTCGGCGACATCTCCGGCGGCGGAGCCCGGTGACCCGCTCGGGAGACGGCGCCGGGCGGGGCCGGCATCCTTGCGCCGGAGGAACGGCTTTTCGATCACGTTGTACGACAGTGCGCTCACCACTGCGGTGAGCCCGAGACCGGCGACCAGCCGTTCGATGCTGGGACGGGTTGGCCACACACGGTCCACCGCCAGGAAGATCATGAAATGCCACAGATATATAGAGTAGGACACCCGACCCAGCACCTTGACCGGGCGAAGTGACAGGAGCCGGCCGAAGGTGCTGGCCTGGTCCAGGGCGGCGCAGACCACCAGCACCGATGCCAAGGCGACCAGGGTGAAGCCGCCCTGGTAGAGCCACGCGTCCTCGCGGTGAGCGAGCAGCGTCACCGCGGCCAGCCCGGCCGCTCCCGTCCACCCGAGCAATTCGATCCGCCGGGGCAGCCTCCAGCCGTAGTGGGTGGCGAAGGCCAGGAGACAGCCCAGCATGAGGGAGTCCAGGCGGGCCTCGGTCTGGACGTAGATCTCGATGTAGGGGACGCCGGCCCGCCACAGCAGGATCCGGCTCACCAGGGCCACGGCGACCAGGGCGGCCATGACGCCCACGGCCAGGCGGCGGCGGTCCTTCCTGAGCAGGAGGAAGAGCACGAGAGGCCACAGCAGGTAGAACTGCTCCTCGACGGCCAGGCTCCAGGTCTGGCCCAGGGCGTCGGGGATGATGGCCCCGAAGTTCCACGACCAGTTGCCCACGTACAGGGCAATGGCGCCCAGGCCCTTCAGGTCGTGACCCAGCGGGATGCCGGTGGCGACGGCGTACACCAGCTGGGCCACCATCACCGCCCACAGCGCGGGGAACAGCCGGAGGGCACGGCGCCGGTAGAACTGCCTGAACGAGATCGTTCCGGAGCGGGCCAGCTCCTCCAGCAGGAGGGACGTGATGAGGAAGCCGCTGAGGACGAAGAATACGTCGATGGCGATGAAACCGCCGGGGACCCACTGGCCGGCATGCTGGGGGATCAGGCCGTAGGTGGCGTGCACGGCCACGACCAGCACGATGGCCACCCCCCGGACCCCGTCGAGCCCCGGACGGTGGCCGAGGCGGAAGGGGCGGTCGCTGCCCGGGGCGGCTCTCAGGAACATCGTGGGGTCGCCTCCCGCTGCGGTGCCGACCGTGCCAAGTACGACCGTGCCAAGTACGACCGTGCCAAGTACGACCGTGCCAAGTACGACCGTGCCAAGTACGACCGTGCCAAGTACGACCGTGCCAAGTACGACCGTGCCAAGTAGTCGAGGGTCAAGTGGTCAGGGGTCAGGGTCAGGTATCCGAGGTCAGCGCCGGCCGAGACCGGGCCCCGGCGACGGGAGCCTAACTCCCTCCCACCGGGCCTGGGTGGTTTCGAGGTGCGGCCCGAGGCAGTAGTGTGGCCGTCGTGGCCTACTGGTTTTCGATCGAGGTGCTGGACGGCCCGTTCTCTGCGTCGCTGTGGGCCGAGGCTCACGGCGACGCCCTCGTCGAGTCGGCGCTGGCCTCGGGGGCGGCGGACTGGTCGTGGCACCGGCACACCTGGGGGGTCGTGCTCGAGCTGTCCCTACCTGACGAGGACGCATGGGAGTCCTTCCGCCGGCTTACGGTGGTCGGTGCCGCCCTCGAGGCGGTGCCCGACCCGGTCACCGGCCTCATCGTCTACTCGGGCCGGGGCGGCAGCGCCTCGGCGACGGTGCGCCGGAGGCCCCGGCCCCTGAGCGGCTCGGGGTCGGCCGCCCTCCCGCTGCCCTGGGACTTCGGTTTCGACGACTTCCCGGCCCGCTGGCCGGTTACGCCCGACATCGTCCCTCCTGCCGTCGGGCTTCCCGCCCTGGCCGGGCCCGCCCTTTAAGGCCGGCCAGCCCAGACCGCCGGCCCGCTCGGCTCAGAGCACCTGCCAGCACGGTGGGCTCAGAGCACCTGCCAGCACGGTGGGCTCAGAGCACCTGCCAGCACGGTGGGACGTAGATGCTGCCGTCGGCGCTGATCAGCTGGTAGTCGCCGCGGTAGGTGGCCGACGCGCCAACGGCGAACACGCCGGCGTCGATGACGTTGTCGAGTCCCTCCCGCCTGTCCTCCGAACCCAGCCCGACGTCGACGTAGTACTTGCCCGGCAGCAGGGGCAGCCTGCCGATCTCGAGCTCCGCCACCTCCCCGGCCACGGCGTGGTCTGCCATCCGGCTGTCGGACGCCAGCACTATCTGGTCGAGCTCGTTGCGGATGTGGATGCGGTAGTAGGGATCCCTGATTCCGGCCAGATCCCGGCAGGAGATCCGGAAGCGGATCCGCTCCCCGGTGGCGAAGACGACCTGGGGCCCCGAGGAGCCCAGCACCGAGAGCTCCTGGATGTAGGCCGGCGTGCCGTCCCCGAACGGGTTCTGCCGGGTCCGCAAGGCAAACACCCCCTGCGACTCCTGGTCCTGGGCGTGGAGCCCGATGTACCGCCGCATCCCCTCGGCGGTGTCCCCGTCGAAGACGACTCGACCGGCCTCAAGTACCACCACCCTGGTGCACAGGGCCTGGACGGCGGCCATGTTGTGACTGACGAACAGCACCGTGCGCCCACCGTCGAGGGCCACTGAGCGCATCTTTCCCAGGCATCGCTTTTGGAACTCGGCATCGCCGACGGCAAGCACCTCGTCGACGATCAGGATGTCCGGGTCGAGGTGGGCGGCCACGGAGAAGGCCAGGCGGATGTACATCCCGCTGCTGTAGCGCTTCACTGGGGTGTTGAGGAACTTGGACACTCCGGCGAACTCGACGATGGAGTCGAACCGGCGCCGGATCTCCTCCCGCCTCATGCCCAGGATCGCCCCGTTCAGCAGGACGTTCTCCTCCCCGGTGAGCTCGGGGTGGAACCCGGTGCCGACCTCCAGCAGGCAGCCCACCCTCCCGAGGAGCCGGACCTCGCCCCCGGAGGGCTCGGTCACCCGGCTGAGGATCTTGAGCACCGTGCTCTTGCCGGCTCCGTTGCGCCCGATGATGCCCACCACCTCCTGGGGTCGGACTTCGAAGCAGACGTCGCGCAGGGCCCAGAAGAGCTCCTGCCGGGAGCGGGCCCCCCGGGAGCGCCCCGCCTTCCAAGGACCTCTACCGGCGGCGCGTGGTGCTGGCAGGACGTAGTGCTTGGAAAGGTCGCTAACCGTGATCGAGGGATCAGATGACATCCGCAAACAGCCGCTCGCGGGACCTGAAATACAATGTCCCGATCACCAGCAAGGTCAGCGCCAGGCCCACCGAGTAGGCGATCTCACCGGCACTCAGGGCGCCCCGCCCCAGGAGGCACCAACGGGCGGCGTCGATCGCCCCGACCAGAGGATTGACGTCGTAAAAGCCCCTCAGGCCGTGCGGGATGCTGCGGGCAGAATAGGCCACCGGGCTCAGGTAGAGGAGGAGGGGCAGCAGCACCGTTACGATGTAACCAATGTCCCGGTAGGAGACGTTCAGGGCGCAGGTGACCAGCGCAGGCCCCAGAGCCAATGCCAGGAGCCAGCACAGGACGAGGGGCACGGCGAGCAGCCGGACCTGCAAGCCGATGCCGATCACGGGAGCCAACGCCAGGAACACCATCCAGGCGATCAAGAAGTCCAGGACCTTGGTGCCCAGCTGAGCCAGGGGCAGGAGCAGCCTGGGAAAGTAGATCTTGGCGACCAGCGCGCTGTTGCCCACCAGGCAACCGGTGACAGAGGAGGCGGTGTTGCTGAAGACATTCCACGCAAGCATCCCGGAGTAGGCGAAGAGGAAGTACGGCACCCCGTCGCTGGAGAAGCGCCCGATCGAGCCGAAGACCACCGAGAATATCCCGGCGGCCAGGATGGGTTGGATCACCACCCAGAGGACCCCGAGGATGGTTTGGCGGTAACGCAGGGTCAGATCCCGGCGGGTGATGGCCAGGAGCAGGCCCCGGAACTGCCACAGCTCGGCCAGGTTGACAGCCCGGAGCCGGCGGCTGGGACGGATGACCAGCTCGGATCCGGGCGACGGTGGCGGGCATCTGGCCGTTTCCATGGTGGTGGCAAGCTACGCCCTCGGGGTTGGTGGCGCCCGGCGAGGGCACCCGGCGCTACCTTCGTCGGAGCCATGGTCACCTCGCTCGACGCCCACCAGGTCGGTGGCCGGCGCCCGGCGAGGGCACCCGGCGCTACCTTCGTCGGAGCCATGGTCACCTCGCTCGACGCCCACCAGGTCGGTGGCCGGCGCCCGGCGGCAGTGGCCATCTCGGTCGTCGTGCCCACCCACGACAGGGCCGGGCAGGTGGTCCGGCTCCTGAGGGCGCTGGGCCGCCAGGACACCGATCCGGCGACCTTCGAGGTCGTCGTGGTCGACGACGCCTCCACCGACGGCACGGCCTCGCTGGTGGGCGACCTGGGCCCGTCGCTGCCATACCGCCTGGTGGTGGTGGCTCTGGTGGTCAACTCGGGCGCGGCGACGGCCCGCAACCGGGGCTGGCGGGCGAGCGAGGGACCCCGGGTGGCCTTCGTCGACGACGACTGCGTGCCGGCGCCCGGGTGGCTGGACGCCCTGTCCGCCGGGCTGGACCGGGCCGACATCGCCGTGGGCAGGACGCGGCCGCCGGCCGAGCAGATGACCGAGGTCGGGCCCTTCAGCAGCTACCTCGACATCGGCCACAACCGGACCTACTCCACCTGCAACATCGCCTACCGGCGCCAGGTCCTCGAAGCCGTCGGTGGCTTCGACGAGTGCGAGTTTACCACCCACTGGCTAGGCCGGCGAGCCCCTCCCAACGCCGAGGACACCGACCTCGGCCTGCGCGCCGTCAAAGCCGGCTACGGCGACGTCTTCGTCCCCGGCGCCGTGGTCTTCCACGACGTGAGGCCGTCGGACTTCCGCGCCCACCTGCGCTCCATCGCCAGCTTCGAGGCGCTCATCGCCCTGGTGGGTCGCCATCCCGAGGCCCGCCAGGAGGTCCTCGGCGCCGGCTGGTTCCTGCGATCGGTCGACAAGGCCGTGCTGTGCTGCTGGGCGGCGCTGCTGGTGGCCGCCGCCCGGCCCCGCCACCGTCTGGGGCAGGTCTGCCTGGCCGGTTCCGGCGTGGTCTACGTCTGGCAGTTCGGGCGGTCCCACTACCCGCCGCGCCGCCCCCGGGAGTGGGCCCTGGCCGTGCCGCTCGGCTTCCTAGCGGACAGCTGGGCGGTCTTCGTCATGGCCCGTGGATCCCTCCGGCGTCGTACCCTGCTGCTTTGACTGCTCCCACCTGGGACTGGGCGCACTAGCAACTAGCACTAGCACTAGCGGCGTGGTGGGCTCGGAGGCAGGACCAGGGGGCGGCGGGGGTCGTAGCCGGCCAGTCGGAGCTTGGCCCGCCCCTGCCGCCACTGGTCCCCGGCGCCGGCCCTGCTGCCCCGGTACAGCAGTTTGACGGCCCGGGCGACCAGCAGGGCCCGGCCGACCCAGGAGATCAGCAGTGATCGCCTCGGTCCCAGGTGCTTGGCGAAGTACAGGTACCGGCTTCTGAGCCCCTGCATCGGGGTAAATCCTGCCAGCTCGGGTCGCAGCACCGTCTGATGGCCCACGTGGACGATGCAGGCGTCCGGGTTGACGGCCAGGGCCCAGCCAGCCTCGTGCAGCCTCCGGCTGAGGTCGGCGTCCTCGTAGAAGAGGAAGAACTGCTCGTCGAAGGGCCCCACGGCGGACAGGGCGGCGGTCCGGAGCAGCAGGCAGCAGCCCTGGAGCCAGCCGTCGTCAGGATCGGCCAGCTCGCCGACTCCCCGCCAGTCGTAGCGCCAGGAGCTCCGCGCCGTGGGCCGGGCCAGGCGCACCGCCGCCTCGGCGCCGTCGGCCCCGACGACGCGCGGGGCCATGGCGCCGGTCCGGGGCTGGCCCGCCATGGCGCGCACCAGGCGGTCCAGGGAGCCGGCGCCCAGCTCGGTGTCGTCGTTGAGGACGAGCGTGTAGGGGGGCCGGCCCGCCGCCACCGCCCCCCGCAGCACGAGGTTGTGGTTGTGGGCGAAGCCACGCCGCTGCCCGTTGATGTGCGTGGTGACCTCGGGGAAGTCCGCAGCCAGCATCTCGGCGCTGCCGTCGGTCGAGGCGTTGAGGACCACATGGATCTGGTAGGCGACCTCGCCGGCGGCCGGGGGGACCGACCTCAGGCATCGGGCCAGTCCCTCCCGGTTGTTGTCGCTGGCTATGGAGATGCCGACGTCGACCCGGGGGGGATCGGTCAAGCGGGACGCCTGGCCCGGACCACCAGGCTGAGGCCGGCGATGAGGTGGTCCCATCCGGCGGTGTGGCGATCGGGTAGCGCGGCTGAGACGTCGGCGACCTCGTCGAAGCCGGCCAGGACGAGCACCTCCTCCATGAGGTCAAGGTCGTAGAGCACGCGGTGCGGCGACCATGCCGACCGCACCCTGCCGCCGCTCGGCCCGGGCAGGCCCAGGTCCGTCGGCGTCCCGTAGATGGCGCTGATCGCCGCCCACTTGATCTCCGAGCCCCCCTCCAGGTAGGCGCCGAGGATGGGGCGGGCGTTGGGAACGTGGACCTGGAGCAGACCCCCTGGCCGCAGCACCCGGTACCACTCGCGCAGCGTGGGGACGACCCGGCCCGCCGGTATGTGCTCCAGCACGTGGACGGCCAGGATCTCCTCCACCGTCCCGTCGGCGAAGGGCAGGGCCCAGGCCGGGGCCACGTGCTCGAGGTGGCTCGAACGGCGGTCGGCGTCGACATGGACGTACCCCGGCTCGGGAAAGGGGCCGCCGCCGATCTCGACCCGCAGGGGGTGCACGGCCCCGCCGTCGACGTCGAGGGCACGCCGGAGCCGGGCCGGGATGATCCCGGGCCGGAGGCGGCCCCCGGCGATGGCCCGGCGGAGGCCGTTGGTGGGCCACCCTCTCAGGAAGGTCCGCAGCCAGGACCGGGCGTCACGCCTCGGTGGGTGCTCCCCCAGCCACCGCCGCCCCCGGCGCCGGCCGAGCACGATGTCGCCCGGGCCCCTGCCGGCCCTCCACGCCGGCTGGGCCCTCGACCACCTCAGTGCTCCCGCCTCCAGAACACACCTGTCCAGTCGATCTTCGTCATCGGCTCGGATATGCCGTGGGCGGCCCGGTAGTCGTTGACCGCCCGCCGGCAGCCGGGGACGGCGCCGAAGTCGTCGACGATGGCATAGCCGCCGACGGACAGCTTCGGGTAGAGGTTGGTCAGGACGTCCATGGTCGATCCGTACATGTCGCCGTCGACCCGCAGCACCGACAGCGCCTCGACGGGGGCGCCGGGCAGCGTGTCGCTGAACCAGCCGGGCAGGAACCTCACCTTGTCGTCGAGCAGGCCGTAGCGCTCGAAGTTGGCCCGCACCTCCTCGATGGGCACGGCCAGGTACGGCTGGGTCCAGTGGGGGTCCTCCCGGTCGGCGACGTGCTCCACCTTGGGCCGGGGGAGGCCCTGGAAGGAGTCGGCCACCCACACCGCTCGGTCACCGGCTCCCCTGGTCACCAGCACCGCCCTCATGAGTATCGTGGCCCCCCCCCGCCACACTCCGGTCTCGATCAGATCGCCGGGCACGCCGTCACGAAGCACCTGCTCTATGCAGGCCTGAAGGTTTTCGATCCTGAGCAGGCCGACCATGGTCTCGGCCAGCAGCGGCCAGTCGGCGCCGTTGAGCCGGCCCTCGTCGGCGACCGGGCGCCGGCGCACCAAGGCGATGTCCCGGTAGCCGAGCACCCTGGACAGGGGCTCCAAGGCCCGGCGCTTCCATAGCTTTACCGGCACCAGGGGGACCAGGTCGTCGCCCAGCCCGTAGCGAGTCAGGCACCGGCGCATCAATTCCAGGTACCGGTCCGCCGCCGTCGTCGGTCGTTCCAGGGGGTCGGGCGCCGACCGCAGGGGGCTCGACCCGCCGGCAGCGGGGCCCGCTGCCTCAGTCGACCCGCCGGCAGCGGGGCCCGCTGCCTCAGTCGACACCGTCGGTGACCGCCCCCTGTGTGACCCCGCCCGGCCCGGATCGGTCAAGGCTCGGCCCGCAGGACCGCCCGCCAGGGCCCGTCCGGGGCAGATCTCAGGGCCAGATTGTACACGCAGAGGATCTCCACCCGGCCAAAGCCGGCGTCGGAGACCATCTGGGCCAGGGTGGTCAGCGAGGGCAGCCACCATCCGGCGGTGTGGCGGCCACCGAGGTACCGGGCCAGGCCGGGACCGCCGGCCACGCCGTCGAGCGACGGGTCGAAGACGTCCGACAGCAGGGCAAATCCCCCGGTCACCTGCCGCATCCTCTGCAGAGCCAGGCTGGGGTCGCGCAGGTGGATGAGGACGTCGCCGGAGTGGACCATGTCGAATTTGCCCAGGCGGGCCGGGTCCAGGTCGTAGACGCTGCCGCTCACCCTGGTCACCTTCGACCCGAGGAGCCGCTTGGCCAGCACGAAGCCGTCCACGAGAGAATCGGTCAAACCGGTGGCGGTGGCGTGCTGGCGCGCCTGCGGCGGGAGATCGACCTGGTCGGTGGAGTCGATGTCGAGGGCGGTCACCTCACCGCCCCTGCGCTCGAACTCGAACGCCCAGAAGCCGTCAGCCGTGGCGACGTCGAGGACCCGCCTGCCCCCCAGGTCAGGCGGTATGCCGTAGCGAGGGACCAGCTCCCGGTGGTCGAATATGCCGGGCGTGACCGACCCGTCGGGCAGCTCGATCGTGTGGTACCAGGGCTGGCGCCTGACGGCGTCCCAGTCGTCACCACGCTCCTGGCCGCCGTCGGCAGGCGCCTCCCGCCGGTCCCGGCGCTCCTGGATGAAGCTGACCCCGGCCTCCGGATCGACTCCAACCACGTCGGGCTGGGGCGGGGCGGGGGCCACGAGGAGCCCGTGGGCCACTCTCTGTGCCCGGATCCTGCCCATGGGCGCAGGGCCCTTGCCGACGTGTCGGGGGCGCAGCGCCGAGATCAAGCGCGGGCCGGACCTCCGGTCGAGCCGGCTCACGTACGGTCCGGCGAGACAGGGGGCGCCGTAGCCGGGCCGGGGCAGCCTTCCAAGGCGTCGTTGCCTCCCATCGCAGGGACCATACACCGCCGGCCGGCAGGCGCCCCGGGCACTGGGACGCCGGAGCTACCCTTGCCGGGTGGATCCTCGTCGCCGGGCGGCACGGATGGCGAGCCCCGGCCTTCGCGTCGGCGTGGCCATGAACATCACCCGCTTCCCCACCAGCGTGGGCGTGGGCAAGGTCTGGAACCGGACCCTGCGCCGGCTGGTGGACCTGGGGATACGGGTGGACTTCCTCGAGCCGGGCACCCTGCGAGCCAGGGGCGGCCGGCCTGACGTCTGGCTGTTCGACGGCCACTTCGGACCCATCCCGGTCGACGAGCCCACGGTGGCCCTGCTCCAGGAGGCGCCCTGGCGGGACCCCGGCCTGGCGGCCATGCTGTCGCCGGCCTGGGTCAGCCGGCTCGGGCCCCCGAGCGACGAGTCCGCCCGCCAGGCGACGCTGGTCCTGACCCCCTCGCAGTCCTCGGCTGGCCAGATAGCGACCTCGGCGGGAGTCGACGGCAGCCGGATCCGCGTCGTGCCCTACGGCGTCGACCCGCTGGTGTTCCACCCCGCCCGCGCCGCCGGCGGCCGGGCGTTGGTGGCCGAGGCCGGCGCCGGCCGCCGGCCCTACCTGCTGGCGGTGGCGACGACGCTGCCCAGGAAGAACCTCGACTCCCTGCGCCAGGCCTTCGCCCACCTGGTGGGCCGGGGACTTCCCCATGTCCTGGTGATGGTGCTGTCCCCCTCGCCCGACGTCACCGACGGGACCAGCCGGGACTCGGTTGCCCACACCAGGATCGACGGCCACCCGGGCCGTTCCGCGGTGCTGAGGGATCTGCCCGAGATCAGCCTGGCCGCGGTGATGAGCGGGGCGGCCGCCTACTGCCAGCCCAGCCTGATGGAGGGCTTCGGGCTGACCACGCTCGAGGCCATGGCCTGCGGCGTCCCCGTGGTCGTCTCCGACCGGGGCTCGCTGCCCGAGGTCGTCGGGGACTGCGGATGTGTCGTGGAGCCCACGGCGGCGGCGCTCGAGGCCTCGCTGGACGCCGTGCTCACCGGTGCGGCGGGCACCGAGGGCATGGGGGCGGCGGGACGGGCCCGCAGTGCCTGCTTCACGTGGGAGGCCACCGCCCTGGGGTGGTCGGCCGCCCTGGAGGAGGCTGCCTGTCGCGGTCGGCAGGGGCGGACGGCGCAGGAGGGCCGAAGGCAAGGGCGCGGGCATGGACCGGCAGCTGCCTCCACAGCACCAGGGCCCGGGTCCGGCGATCCGACCTGGATCCGAGCCAGCTCCGGGCGGCCAGAGCCAGCCCGTGGCCTGCCGAGCCGACGAGGTTGAGCAGGGCCCACCGGCGGGACGCCCCGGGCCCGTGGACCATGGCGTACCAGTCGTAGGTCCCGGCCAGCACCACCGGGCTCGGGTCGACGCCCCATCGCTGGCGGGCGGCGGCGTTGCCGACGTGGACCACCTCGACGTCGGCCTCCAGCCTCCGCCGCCACCCGGCGGCGGCCAGGTCCCAGCACAGCGCCAGGTCCTCGTTGTACATGAACCAGCGCACCGAGTAGGGCCCGCCCGGGCCGACGGCCCGGCGGCGCAGCACGTGCACCGCCCCGACGGCCCAGTCGACGTCGCCGCTGCGGTCCCCCCCCGCCGAACCCCGCGACCACAGCCGCCGCCGCCAGGTCCCCACCGGGGGCTCGGCCCAGAACACGTGCTCGGCGCAGCACGTCGCCGCCGACGGAAACCGGTAGACGCTCTGCTGGTCGGCTCCGTCCGGCCAGACCAGGCGGGGGGCGACCAGGCCGACGTCTGGCTGGGCAACCAGCCGCCGGACCAGGGTGGCCAGGGCGCCGGGTGGGACCACGGTGTCGGGGTTGAGGGCGATGAGGACCTCGGCGTCCGAGCCGCCCAGGGCCTGGTTGATGGCCCGCCCGTAGCCGACGTTGACCGGATTGCGGACCACCGTCACCCCCGGGGCCCCCTCGGCCACCGCCACGCTGGCGTCGCTCGACGCGTTGTCCACCACGACCACCTCGGCGTCCAACGCCCCCAGGGCGGCGGGCAGGGCCAGCAGGCATTCCTCCAGGAGGCCGGCGGTGTTCCAAGAGACGATCCCGACCCGCACCGCAGGCAGCCGGTCACTCTCGCCGACAGCCACGGCGCCGGTGTCTACCATGCTCGGACCATGGTCGGCCCCGGCACGCAGGGCGCAGCCGCCCCCCCGCTGCTCCCACCCTCGGGCCCGGGCCCGTCCGTGGCCGTGGTGATCCCGACGTTCCGCCGGCCCGGCGGGCTGGACCGCCTGGTAGGCGCGCTCGAGGCCCAGACCCTGCCCCGGTCGCGCTTCGAGGTCGTCGTCGTCGACGACTGCTCGGGCGACGGTACCCGGGACCGCCTGGAGGAGCTGAGCGGGGCCACGCCGCTGCGCCTGCACGTGCTCGCCACCGCCGCCAACGGCGGGCCCGCCGCCGCCCGCAACCTGGGGTGGCGCCACAGCCAGGCCCCGGTCGTCGCCTTCCTCGACGACGACTGCCTCCCCGAGCCCGGCTGGCTGGAGGCAGGCCTGGCCGCCATGTCGGCGGGGGCCGAGGTGGGGATCGTCCAGGGGCGGACCGCCGCCCCTGCGGGGACCAGCGTCTGGGGCCTGGAGGACTGGTACCTCTACCGGGTGATCGACCGGCCGAGCCCGTTCTTGGAGGGCTGCAACATCTTCTACCGGCGGCCGGCCCTCGAGGCGGTGGGCGGCTTCGACGAGGACATCGGCTACGGCGAGGACACCTCGCTCGGGTGGCAGGTGCTGGACCAGGGGTGGGAGCGCCGCTTCGCGGCCGGCGCCGTGGTGAGGCACGTGGTGGAGCGGCGGGGCTGGGGCTGGTTCCTGCGCACCGGGCTGGAGGAGGGCAACCTGGTCCTGCTGGCCCACCGCCACCCCGGCTTCCGGGCCGAGGCCTTCTGGATGCCGTGGGCCTACCGCAGGGAGGACGCCGCCCTGGCGCTTGGCCTCGCCGGGCTGGTCGCGGCGCGGTGGTGGCGGCCGGCCGTGGCCGCGGTGGTCCCGTACCTGTGGCTCCAGCGGCCGTCGCTGCGGCGGCGCAGCTTTGCCAGGCTGTGCCTCCAGAGGCCCGTCGTCGACGCCGCCCGCCTGGCCGCCAAGCTGCGGGCGTCCGCCAGGCACCGGACCCTGGTGCTCTAGGCCCTGGCCATCGGAGCCGGTCCGGCGCCGGCACATGCGCCCCGGTACGCTCGCAGGCCGTGCGGACCACTCTCAGCCGCCCGCGCCTGGCCCGGCCGACGTGGCTGTGGCTCGCTCCCCCGGCCGTCTTCGCCGTGGTGCTGGTGGCTCACGACAACCTGGCCGTCGTGGTCGCCGTCGTGGTGGGGGGCGGGTTCGTCCTCGTGGTCCAGCGCCGGGTGGAGGTGGCCGCCAGTGCGCTCCTGGTGGCGGTGCTGTTCAACAGCGTCGGGCTGCCGGTGCTGTTCAGGTTGGGGGTGCCCGCCCCGGCGGTGCAGGCCGCCAGCCTGTGGAAGGAAGGGCTGGTGGCCGGGTGCCTCGTCGGTGTGGTCGCCCGGCGATCGTGGCGCCGCCCCGACGCCATCGACGTCGCCGCCCTGGCCTACGTGGCCATCGGCACCCTCTACCTCCTGGTGCCCGAGGCCTTCCTGGGCCACGGGCCCGGCTCCAGCCTGTCCCTCTACGACCGCGGGCTCGGGTGGCGCAGCGACGTGTTCTACGTCGTGGCCTTCCTGGTGTTCCGCCACCTCCACCTCGACCGAGCGGTGGTCGACCGCATCATGCGCAGGGTCCTGGGCGCCACCGTCGTCACCGGGCTGGTCGGCATCTTCGAGTTCGTGTGGCCGTCAGCGTGGAACCGCCTCGCCGTCCACGTGATCGGCGTCACCACCTACCGCCACCTGGTCCTGCACCAGCAGCCGAGCTCCCAGTTCAACCTGGACAGCATCCTGACCTACGAGTACCTGGGTGGTCATCAGTTCCTGCGCATCGGATCGCTGCTCTTCGACGACATCGTCGTCGGCTTCGTGTTCGCCGTCGGCCTCGGCATCGCCGCCGAGATCGTGGCCCGGGGCAAGGCGCCGGCGTGGGTGTGGGCGTCGCTGCCCGTCCTGGCCGTCGCCCTGCTCCTCACCCAGACCCGCAGCGCCATCGTCGCCGGAGCCCTGGCCACCGCCTTCGCCCTGCGCCACCGGGCCGGCAAGTCCCTGGCCGGGCGGGACCGCCTGGCCAAGGTCCTGGCCGCCGTGGTGGTCGTGACCCTCCCGATCGCCGTGGCCGCTGGACTGCTCAGCCGCTTCACGAGCGACACCGGCGCCAACACCACCCACGCCAGCAGCTACCGGGCGGCGGTGGAGATCATGGTCCACCAGCCGCTCGGCAGGGGGCTCTCCACCGCCGCCGGCGGTGGACTGCTGGTCGCCCAGCAGCAGGACACCATCGACACGACCAGCCCGGCGGTGGTCACCGAGAGCCAGTACCTCCAGGAGGGGACGCAGCTGGGGGTGGCCGGCCTGGCCGCCTACCTGGCCGTCGTCGTAATGACCACGCTGGCCCTGTCGCGCCGGCGGGGCGGCGACCGTCTCGCCCTGGCGCCGGCGGCGATGAGCAACGTGGCCGTCGGAGTGGCCGTCGGAGCCCTGACCACTCAGCCCTTCGTGTCCGTCGAGGTCGCCCTGCTCTTCTGGTGCCTGGCCGGACTGGCGCTCGGTGTGGTCGACCAGACCGCCGGCGCCAGGCCCGGCCCCGGGGGGAGGGGAGTGCCGGTGGCTGGGGCGGGGCCGGGCAGTACCATGCCGGCAGTGCCCGCCTTCTAAGAGGAGCCCTCTTCCGTGCGCCGCCTCCTTGTCGTCCTCCGCCACCGGGCCGTTCTCGTCGTCGTCATCGTCGTGGCCGCTCTGGGCGCCGCCTACCTGGGCAGCCCCCGCACGTCGGTCTACCAGAGCGAGGCCATCCTCTACGTGGGCCAGCACGACAACAACCTGCAGCCGGCGACCGAGGCGGCCCAGGCCGTCCTGGCCCAGACGTTCTCCCAGATCGTGGGCACCCAGACGGTGGTGGCGGCCGCCATCTCCGACTACCACATCCCCCGCCAGACGGCCCAGGTCGTCCAGTCCACGACGGCGGTGGCCCCGCCGGGCACCAACCTCATCCGCCTGACCGTGGCCGACCACGATCCGGTGGTGGCCCAGAGCCTGGCCAACGGCATCGCCACCGTGTTCGCCGCCGACGCCCAGACGCTGGCGCCGCTCACGTCGTCGGCGACCGGGCAGTCGGCGGGCAGCGCGCCGGTCACCATCGCCCAGAAGGCCACCCTGCCCCTGACGCCGCTGGCGACGAGGGTGGGGCGCAACGTCGCCCTCGGAGGCGTCGCCGGCCTGCTCATCGCCGTCGTCCTGGTCCTCCTGGTCGACTTCCTCGGGCTCCCGGCCCGGACCCCGCGCCAGCTCGAGGACCAGCTGGAGATGCCGGTGATCGGGATCGTGCCCCTGCAGGCCAGCGTGGCCCAGGGCGCCGGCGGGCGGGGCGTGCCGCTGCTGGCAGGCGAGAATGGCTAGGGGGTTGCTCGGGCGCCAACGGCTCTTCGGGCACCGGTCGGACCAGTCTCCCTGGGGCACCATGGACTCGTTCAACGAGTCGTTCCGGGTCCTCGGCTCCAACGTCATGGCCACCGTGCCGAGCCTGGCCCGGCCCACGGTCATGGTCACCAGCTCCAAGGCCGAGGAAGGCAAGACGGTCACCTGTGCCAAGCTGGCGGCGTCGGTGGCGGCGACGGGCAGGCGGGTCATCGTCGTCGACTTCGACCTGCGCCATCCGGGCATCCACCTGGCCCTCGGGACCCACAACCGCCTGGGTGCAGCCGACGTCCTGCTCGGCCGGCGAAGGCTGGGCGAGTGCATGCAGTACCTGAGGCTGCCCACACCCAGGGGATTCGGCGAGCGTGGCCTGTTCCTGCTGACCGCCGGGCCCACGCCGCCCCAACCCAACGAGGTGCTGGCCCTGCCCCGCACCGATGCCGTGCTGGGCCGCCTGGCCTCCCAGGCCGACCTGGTGCTGGTCGACAGCCCCCCCGTCCTGGCCGTCGCCGACGCCCTGACCATCGGGCGCCAGGCGGGGGCGGCGCTCCTGGTGGTCGACGCCCGCCGGACCACCGCCGGGGCGGTCGAGCGCACCCGTGACCTCCTGCGCCGCAACCAGACCAGGATCATCGGCATGAGCCTCAACCAGGTCCGAGCCGGCGACGCCAGCGTGTCCGCCAGCTACGGCTACGGCTACGGCAACGGCGGGGTCGGATCGCCCCGCCCCTGAGCCCGGTACCCCCCGGCACCGGGCTCCCCAGGCTGGTCGCGGCGGTCGCGATGGGCCCGGTCGTAGAGGGGCAGGCCGGCCCCCATGGCGGCGAGCTTGACCCCCGCCCGCACCCCGAAGACCGCCGCCAGGGCGGGGCGCCACCACACGGGCCGGCGGCGGGAGAAGTACCGGTACATCCCCCGGTGCTGGGACACGACCCATCTGAGGGGCACCTGGCGGACACTGGTACCGCCCAGGTGCACCACATGGGCGTCAGGAGCCAGCCAGATCTCCCAGCCCTGGCGGCGGAAGCGGTCGGTCCAGTCGAGTCCCTCCCAGTCGAGGACGTAGTGCTCGTCCTGCAGCCCGACCCCGGCCACGGCCGCCCGCCGCACCATGTAGGCGGCCTCGTGACCGCGCCCGATCGGCCGTTCCTCGTCGTGGGCCCACCCGTCCCACCAGAACCCCTGGGGCAGCCCCGGGCGCCGGCGCCGGCCGGCCTGGCGGCCCAGCACGGCGTCGTGGAGGCGGGGCAGGTCGCCGGCGCTGGTCTGGATCCGGCCGTCGGGGTAGTGCAGGCGGGGCACCACCCAGCCGGCTCGGGGCCGGCGGTCGAGGACGCCGGCCAGGGCGTCGACGGCGCCGGCCGAGAACACCACGTCGGGGTTGGCGATGAGCAGGTCGTCTCCGACCGCTGCCACCAGCCCCTGGTTGTTGGCCGCCGGCAGTCCTCGGTTGGTGGGGTTGGCTATCAGCCGGGCCCACGGCGCCCCCGCCCGGACCAGGTCGGCGGTCCCGTCCGCCGACGCGTTGTCGACCACGATCGCCTCCCAGGCCCGCGCCGGCGGGTGGGCGGCCAGCGACGCCAGGCAGCCGAGGATCACCTCCCGGCTGTTCCAGGTGACAACCACCACCGACACCTCGGCGGTCACCAGCCGCCCTCCGCCGCCGCCCTGCGGTAGGCGCCGGCGACCACCGCCGCGCTGGCCTCCCAGGTGGGCCCGGCCGCCGCCCGGTCCCGGCCCAGGCGATCGAGCTCCTGGTGGCGGGCGGCGTCCCCGAGCACCCGGGCCAGAGCCGACCCGACGCTGCGGGGATCGGCCTGGTCGCACCACTCGGCGGCGTCGCCCAGCACCTCGGGCAGGGGGCCGACCGGCCCGCAGACCACCGGCACCCCGCAGGCCGCCGCCTCCATCGCCGGCATGCCGTACCCCTCGAAGCGGGTCGGGTAGCACAGCGCCCGAGCGCCGGCCAGCACCCCGGCCCAGGTCGGATCGTCGACCGGGCCCAGGTGGACCAGTCCCGGCCCGGCTCCCGGGCTCTGCGACCCGACCACCACCAGGGCCAGGTGGCGGCCATGGGGGCCCAGCCGCCGCCAGGCGGCGACCGCCACCTCCAGCCCCCTCCGGCGAGCCCCGCCGACGGCGACGACGTAGGGACCGGTCACGCCGCGCGCCGCCAGCATCGCCGCCGCCCGCTCGCGCTGGCCCGCCACCCGCTCCAGGTCGGTGAACACCGGGTCGACCGCCGGCGGAGCCACCACCACGCCGTCGGGATCGGTCCCGTAGGTCTCCAAGATGGCCCGCCGGGCGTGGGCCGAGACGGTGACCACGACGCCGGCGTGGCCGGCGGCCCACCGGGCCTGGCCGCGGAACAGTCGCCGCTTGGCCGCCGAGAAGTCCTCGGGGTGGTGCTCGAAGGACAGGTCGAAGATGGTGACCACCGACGGCCCCCGCCAGCGCCGGGGCAGCGCATTGAAGGCGCCGTGGAACACCGGTCCGGTCGAGGCCCCGCCGCCGGGCGGCCGGGGCCCGGCCGGCCGGTCTTGGGCCGCCAGCCAGCGGGCCGCGCTCCACTGCAGCCAGAACACCTCGGGCAGGCGAGGCGCCACCGCCAGCGGGGCCTGGTCCACCTCCAGGGACGGCGGTGGCCGCCGGGCATCGGTCAGGACCACGACGTCGGCCTCGGCGGCCAGCAGCGGCACCAGGTTGGCCAGCCACCGGCCGGCGCCGGTGAGGGGCCGGTCCTGCAGGCGCCGGCCGTCCACCGCCACCCTCATCGGCCGGCCGCCTCGGCCACCTGGCGGTACACCTCGGCGTGGATGGCGGCGGTGCGCGACCAGGTGAAGCCGGCCGCCCGGTCGATGCCCCGGCCCCGCCACTCCTCCGCCCAGCCGGTGTCGTCGATCAGCCGGCGCACCTGGGCACCCATGGCCACGGCGTCGCCGTCGTCGACCAGGATCCCGGCATCTCCGACCAGCTCGGTCAGGGCGGAATTGGCAAAGGCCACCACCGGGGTCCCGCACGCCATCGCCTCCAGCACGGGCAGGCCGAAGCCCTCGAAGCGGCTGGTCATCAGGTAGGCCGACGCGCCCTGGTACAGCTCCACCAGGTTGGCCACGTAGCCGCACAGCTCGATCCGCTCCGGGTGGGCGGCCCCGGCCCGCCGGGCCAGCAGCTCGTCCCTGGCCCAGGGGTGGATCCGGCCCGCCACCTTCAGGCGGTGGGGGTACCCGCGCTCGGCCAGGTCGTCGGACACGGCGAAGGCGCAGTCGAAGCCCTTGCGCCTGCTGTACTCGCCCACCACCAGCAGGTAGGGAGGCTCGGCGGGGCCGCGGCCCGACGGCCCGAAGGAGGGGTCGGCGGCCAGGGGGGCCACGGTGACGCGCGCCGGGTCGAGACCGAGGACCCGGATCCCTTGGCGAGCGGCGTGGCCGGAGATGGCTATGACCGCGTCCGCCCGGGCGTAGCGTGGCCCGAACCGGCGCCAGCGGGCCTTTAGGGCACTCAGCTCGGGGTGGTCGAGGACGAGTGGTATCACGTCGAGCAGCGTCTGCACCCAGGGGCCCCGGATGAGAGGTGGGGGGTGGTAGCCGGGGTTGTGGAACACCGACCCGGCCGGGCGGAGCCGGAGCAGGTCCACCGGCAGCAACGTGGACTGCTCGATGACCTCCAGGCGAGGCCGGGCCGCCCGCCGGCGCACGGCCAGGCGCCCGACCCCTGGCGGCAGGGTCACCCCGGTCGTGGCCAGGGCCCACACCGTCCCGTCCTGCCTCTGACCCAGGGCGGCCAGGAGCTGCTCAGTGTAGGTGCCGACACCGCTGCGCCGACCGACCGACCACAGGGCGAAACCATCGACCACGGCCTGCCAGCTGCCCGCCGTCACCGCCCGGGCACCAGCGCCCGCCGGGGCAGGGGCGGGGAAAGGGGGCGGTCGGTCGGCATGGGTCAACGTGTCCAACGGCCCGGTTGCGGCATGGCGGGGGAATGACGCTGCTCGAGATGGTAACCACGCTGCCACGGCGGCGGCGCCGGAGGCTCCGACGGTGCCGGGTCGCTGCCTCCGGCTTCGGCCGATCCAGTACCCTCCGGCAAATGGACCCGCAGCGGAACATCCCCGACGACCTGGACATCCGCATCCGCTGGCCCACCGGCTACGACGACGCCCCGGCCGCCGACCGGCCCCAGCGGGCGGCCCCCGGCAGGCCGGCTGGCCCCCCGCCGGCCGCCGGCGATCGGCTGGCCGAGCGGATCGACCGGCTGGGTGAGGCTCTGGCCCTGGTCGCCGAGCAGGTGGGCCAGCTGTCCCGCCAGACCGCCGCCCTGCGCGGTATCGTCGAGGACCGCCTGGGCGCGGGCGGCGGCGGCCCGGCGCCGGGGAGCGCGCCGGGCGCCCTGTCGGTGAAGGCCCACCGGGAGCTGTTGGAGCTGGCCACCGACGAGGTGATCGACGCCGTCGCCGGCAACGGTGAGGCCCTGGTCAGGATCGAGCAGGTGACCACCGTCCTGTCCACCGAGGTGGCCCACGCCGCCGGCGCCCTGAGCGACCAGATCGTCAACCTGGCCGAGGCGACCACCGACGAGATCCACGCCGGCCTGGCCCGGGTGGGCAGCGACATCGAAGGGGTGGGCGAGTCCATCGCCGACGCCCTGGCCCCGGTGACCCAGCAGCTGGAGGCCCTGGCCGCCACCGCCGCTGGTCTCGGTGGCGGTGCGGCCCGGCCCGGCCCGGGGGGTCACCCTGACGGCACCGGCACCGCAGCCGCCTCTGGTCGGGGCGTGCCCGTCGACCCCCGGTCGGGCACCGACGTCGACAGCCTCGTCGAGGCCACCCACGTCGCCGTAGGCCGGATCGAGACCCTGGTCGACGCCCTGGTCGAGGCCATGGTGGAGCCCGGCGGGGACAGCACCGCAGGGGCCCCGGGACACCCGGTGGCCGGCCGCCTGGACCAGGATCGCCTGGACCAGCTGGAGGGCGCCCTGACCCGGCTCCTCGACCGCCACGACCCCGACGCCGGCAACGTGGCCGGGCTCCTGGCCGAGCGCTTTGCCGCCTTCAGCCAGCAGCTGGACGCAGTGCGACGCCACCTCTCCGTGCGGGCCCGGGCCGTGCCCGTCCTCGACGAACGGGCCCTCGACCATCTGGCCGACCTCCTGGCCGAACGGCTGGACAAGGCCGTGGTCGGCTCGGCGGCCGGGCCCGGCGGTCCGCCCCCACGACGACCGAGCCGGGACCGGCCCATCCGGGCCGCCGGCCCACCACGGCCACCGGCGCTGCCACCGCCGCCCCCCGACAGGGTCCCCGAGGGCACGAGGCCGGTCAACGTGGTCGGGGTCCGTGGCAAGGGCAAGCCGGCGGCGAGCCGGAGACGGCGAGAGCCACCCGGTTGACGGCGCTGGACCGCTGGCGCCGGGCGCGGGACCGGCGCATCCTCGGGATCCGCGGCCTGGTGCCTCCTCTCCTCGCCGTCGGGATGCTCCTCGTGGCAGTCGCGGTGATGGCCGGCGTCGGGGTGGTCCACGCTCTGAGCCTCCAACGCCGGGTGGCCGGCCTGCCGGCCACCATCAAGGCAGTCGAGGCCGAGGTGGCAGGTGGCCAGCTCGCCCAGGCGCAGACCACCCTGGCCAGCGCCGCCGACACCTTGGCGTCGGTCAACTCTGCCCTCTTCACCAGCCCCGACTTCCGGGTTCTCGACGTCCTGCCCGTCGCCCGCCAGAACCTGGCCGCCGTTCGCTCCGGCGTCCATCTCGGCCTTGAGCTCCTGGGCGACGGCCAGTCCCTGCTGAGCGCGGCGGCACGTATCGAGTCACCCACCGGCCACCTCGAGGTCTCCTTCAGAGATGGCCAGGCTCCGGTGTCCGCCGTCCACAGCGTGCAGAAGGCGCTGGCCGCGGTGACGCCCGACCTGCGAGTACCCCCCCGCCGGGCCGAGTCGGGCCTCCTCCTGGGGCCGGTGCGCAACGGGCTGGACAAGCTCTACGCGGCGGTGGCCCGGACCGGCAAGGACCTGACCGCGGTCCAGGACGGCCTCGGCGTGCTCGACGAGTTCACCGGCGGGGCCGGAGACCGGCGCTACCTCATCGCCGTGGCCAACACCGCAGAGATGCGCGGGGCGGGCGGGATGATCCTGTCCTACGGCGTCCTCGACGCCACCGGGGGAAAGGTGTCGCTGGGCGGGTTCGGTCCCATCGACGACCTCAAGCTGAACCACCCGGCGCCGGCCACCTTCCCGAGCGACTTCGAGGCCACCTTCGGGCCCCTGCAGCCGAACCGCTACTGGCGGAACACCACCATCATGCCCGACTTCACCGTCGACGCCCCGGTGCTGGCGGCGATGTACACCCAGGCGACGGGCAAGAAGGTCGACGGGGTGATCCAGGTCGACCCCGCTGGTCTGGGCGCCCTGCTGGCGGGCATCGGGCCCGTCGACGATCCCCAGCTGGGCCTGGTGACGGCGGCCAACGTGGTGCCGCTCACCCTCAACGCCGCCTACGTCGACTTCCCGTTCCGGCCCGTCCGCCAGGAGTACCTGGCCGGAGTGGCCAGGGAGGCATTCGCGGCCTTCACCAGCCGTCCGATCCCTTCCCTGAGGCCCCTGGCCACGGCCCTGGGCACGGCGGCCAGGGACCGGCACATCGTGGTGTGGTCCGACAGGCCCTCGGTCGAGGCCGAGATCGCCGCACTCGGCTATGCCGGGGCCCTGCCCACATCGGGCGACTTCGCCCAGCTCAGCATCGAGAACTTTGGCGGGGACAAGCTCGACTTCTACCTCCAGAGCGCGCTGGCCATCACCGGGACCCACCCCGGGGGGGGGCCGCCCGGTCACGTCCAGGCCACCATCACCCTCGACAACCAGGCCCCCCCGGGGGGCAGGTCCCGCTACGTCTTCGGTCCCTACACGCCGGGCAGCAGTGATCCCCCCGGCCTGTACCGGGGCCTGGTCACCCTCTACCTGCCCCCCGGCTCCCGCCTCACCGGCACCTCCTCCCAGGGCGCCACCACCCTGCCCCCCCAGCCCAACACCCAGAACGGGCTCAGTGCCTTCACCTACTACGTGACCATCCCCGCCGGCGGTCAGGTGACCACCACCCTCGACCTGACCCTGGCGCCCCGCCCGAGGGGTCCCGAGCACTTCGAGGTGGTGCCGACCCCGAGGATCAATCCGACGGTGGCCACCATCTCGGTGTCCTGACGGAGGCTCTGCTGGGGGCTTGCCGGGCGCACCCGGGGGTCGCCCGGTCGCAATAGCTTGACTGGACCCCCCCACACATACAACAATGCCGCAGACACGTCCGTGTCGTCCGCACCTAGTGACAGAGAAGGGTTGGGTACCTGTGGACTCCAGCGATGGGCAGGCACGAGGCTTTGGCTTTACCAGGTTCGGCGCCTGGCTGACGGGTGCCGTACTCGCCCTGGGAATGCTATCCCTCGCCGGCGCGGCCCCGGCGTCGGCTGCGGTGCCTGCCAGCGGCATCGCCGCCCAGACCACCTGCCCCACCGATCCCTACACGGGGGTGACCACTCCCTGCGACCTGACCACCACGACGTTCCCAACCACGACCACGGCCCCCACCACCACGGCCCCCAACACGGGTCTTGGGTCCAACACCGGGGGCGGCGGCGGTGCCGGCGCCGGCAACGGTGGTGCCCTGGCCTTCACCGGCGCTGACGTGCTGTTCGGTCTCTTCGCGGCCATGCTGCTGATCACCCTCGGTACGACGATCATTCTTGCCGCTCGCCAACGACGCCAGGCTGTCTGACCCGGCGAAGCTGTCTGACCCGGCGACCGGGCGCCTCCGGTGCCCGGACATCGCCGTCGGGCCTAGCCCGGGCCGGGGGGAGCGATGAGCGTGGGGGCCTGGTCGCAGCCACACGCCGGTAGGCACGCGGCGCCCGCCGTGGGGGCGGTGACCACCCGCAACCAGGGGCTGGCGTGGGTGCGCCACCTTGAGTCCTGGCACGGCGCCGGGCGCCATCCGGCGCCCATCCTGGCCGACGCCACCATCGCCGCCGTGCTGACGACGTGGGTGGTGGGCTCGGTGCCCGCCGGCGCCCTGGCCGGCGCCGTGCTGGTCCTGTCTGGCCTGCTGTTCGGCCTGTTCAAGCCCAGGATGGTCCTCGAGACCCAGGGCGTGGCCTGGTACCTGCTGCGCTTCGGGCCCGTCGCCGCCACCATCTACCTCGGGCTGGCGGTCAGTGCGGCCGGCACCAAGGGGCAGGCGTGGCAGGCCTCCGTGGCGATCCTCGCCGTCCTGGGCGCCTTGCGGGCCGGCTTGTGGATGGTGATCAGCTCGGCTCGCCGCCACGGCCACGGCCTGCGTTCGACCCTGGTCATCGGCCCGGCCGACCGGGTGGCCGGTGTCGAGCATCGCATCCGCACCTACACCGAGGCCGGGCTGGCCTACGCCGGCGCCTACGTCCCGACCGGCAGCATCCCCCACCGGCCCAGCGACGGCCGGGCGCTGGTGGAGCGGATGCTCTCCGAGCATCCCGTCGAGCAGGTCCTCTTCGTGGTCGACGCCGTCAACGAGGCCACCTTTAGAGACCTCGTCCGCTTTGCCAGCAACCGGATCGAGTGCGGCATGGTGCTGCCCGTCCCCGGCGTGGCCGTCAACCAGACGACGGCCCACCTCGGCGACCTGCCCGTCATCCCGATCCGTACCAGCACCTCGTCGGGATCCAGGCTGGCCAAGCGGGCCTTCGACCTGCTGGTCGCCGCCCTCGGCCTCGTCCTGATCAGCCCGCTCCTGGCGAGTGTCGCCCTGGCCATCCGCATCGACGACCCGGGGCCGGCCATATTCCGCCAGCGCCGGGTGGGCCGCGACGGCAGGAGCTTTACCGTCTACAAGTTTCGCTCGATGATCGTCGACGCCGAGGCCAGGCGCCAGGACCACCTGGGATCGAACATCAACGTGGGCGGCCTGCTGTTCAAGCTGGAGAACGATCCCCGGATCACCCCGGTGGGAGCGGTGATCCGGCGCCTCTCCATCGACGAGCTGCCCCAGCTGTTCAACGTCGTCAAGGGCGACATGAGCCTGGTCGGGCCCCGTCCCCTGCCGGTCGAGCCCCATGACTTCGACGTCGCCGCCCAGATCCGCCACCGGGTGGCCCCGGGCATCACCGGCCTGTGGCAGGTCCACGGAGCCAATGCCCTACCCTACAGCGACATGGTCGACCTGGACCTCACCTACGTGACCACCCGGTCCATGGGATTGGACCTGGTCCTCCTGGCCAGGACCCTGCCTGCCGTGGTGTTCCGCCGGGCCAGGGCCTTTTGAGTAGAAGGGCCTTTTGAGCAGAAGGGCCCTTCGAGCTGGAGGGCGTTTCGAGTCGGAACGGCCTATCGAGCTGAAGGCCCCCTCGACCTGAAGGTCCTCCACGTGCTCGAGGCCGTGCGTGGTGGCACCTCCCGCCACGTGGCCGACCTGGTCCGCGCCGCGGCCGGCTGCGAGCACCACGTCGCCCTGCCCCCCACCCACCAGGAGGCAGGGGCGTCGGGCGCCGTCGTCGACACCGCCTCGGTGGAGGCCATGGCCGGCCACGGGGCCGTCGTGCACCGGGTGGACATGCGCCGCTCGGCCTGCCACCCAGCCAACCTGGTCGCGGCCGTCGCCCTGTCCGCCCTCGTCCGCCGGGTCGGCCCCGCGGTGGTGCACGGGCATAGCTCTGTCGGAGGAGCGCTGGCCCGGGGGGCCGGCCGGGCTGCGGGCCTCCCGGTTGTCTACACACCCAACGGTCTGGCCACCGGTCGGGTGGCGGTGCGCATCGAGCGCCTGCTGTCCCATCTCACCACCGCGCTGATCGCCTCGTCAGCCAGCGAGGCCGAGCTGGCCGTGGGTCTCGGCCTGATCGGGGGGGACCGGGTACGGGTCATTCCCAACGGGATCGACCTCTCCCCCACCGTGCCCGACCACGTCCCCGACCTGCGGGCCCGGCTCGGCCTGGCCGCCGGGACCCCCCTCGTCGGCACCGTGGCCCGGCTGGTCGAGCAGAAGGCCCCCGAGGAGTTCGTCCGGGTGTGCGCCGAGGTGGCTCGCCGGCGCGCCGACGTCCACGGCCTCCTGGTCGGCATGGGCCCGCTGGCCGGCGCCGTCGACCGTGCCGTGGCCAGCCACGGCCTCGAGGCCCGCCTCCACCGGATCGCCCACCTGGATCGAGCCGACACCGTGCTCGGCCAGCTGGACGTCTTCGTCCTGGCCTCCCGCTTCGAGGGCGGTCCCTACACGCCGCTCGAGGCCATGCGGGCCGGGGTCCCCGTGGTGCTGTCGGACGTGGTGGGCAACCGCGACGCCGTCGTGGCCGGCCGGTCAGGCATCCTCTGCCCCTTTGGCGACCCGGCGGCCATGGCCGGCGCCGTGGTCGGGCTGCTCTCCCCCGACGGGCCCCGGGTCCAGATGGTTGCCGAGGCGCACCGCCGGCTGGCGGACCACTTCGACGTGGCGGAGATGGGTCGTAGGGTGGCCGACCTCTACGCCGAGGTCACCTCGACCTGAGTGACTGGTCGACGTCGACGAACACCGGGGCGTGGTCGGAAGGCATCTTGCCCTTGCGGGCGTTGCGGTCGACCAGGGCCCACGTCACGCCGGCGGCCAGCGGCGCCGACAGCAGCAGCAGGTCGATCCGCATCCCTCGATGGTCGTGGAAGTCCCCGGCCCGGTAGTCCCAGTAGGTGTAGAGCCTGTCTTCGGGCCACCGCCGGCGGAAGGCGTCGGTGAGGCCCCAACCCTCCAGGGCGGCCAGGGCATCGCGCTCGGGCCCGCTCACGTGGGTGGACGACACGAAGGCGGCGGGATCCCAGACGTCGCCGTCCCGTGGGGCGATGTTGAAGTCCCCGCATACGGCTACGTCCTGGCCCACTCCGGTGGTGCGGTCCAGGTGGTCCCGCAACCGGGCCAGCCACGAGAGCTTGTAACGGTAGTGGTCGGAGTCGAGGCTGCGGCCGTTGGGCACGTAGACACTGGACACCCGGACCTCGCCGCAGGTGGCGCTGACCAGCCGGGCGTCGGGGTCGGGCTCCAGGCCGGGGGCGAAGCCAGGCTGGACGTCGGTCAGGCCCACCCGGGACAGCAGGGCGACACCGTTCCACTGGCCGGAGCCGTGATGGGCGGACTGGTAGCCCAGGGCCTCGAACGCCATGTGCGGGAAGGCGGCGTCGCTCAGCTTGGTCTCCTGCAGGCAGACGATGTCTGGCGAGGCGTAGGCCAGCCACTCCTCGACGCGGCCCAGGCGGGCCTTGAGGGAGTTGACGTTCCAGGTGGCGATCCGCACCGGTCAGCCGTCCCCGGGGGGCGCCACCGGCACGGCCCTTCTGGCCCGGCGCCGGGCAGGTGCCCTCCCCGTCGATGCCGGCGTCCCGCCGGCGGAGTCGGGCCCTCCTGCCCCGTCCTGGACCGCGGCCGCCTGGGCCGCCTTGGCCGCCTGGGCCGCCTGGGCCGCCTTGGGGGCATTCGCCGCCTCGGGGGCATTCGCCGCCTTGGTCGCCTTGGCCGCCTTGGTCGCCTGGGCCGCCTTGGTCGCCTTGGTCGCCTGGGCCGCCTTGGTTGCCTTCGCCGCCTGAGCCGCCTGGGCCGCCTGGGCCGCCTGGGCCGCCTTGGTTGCCTTCGGGGCCTCGGTCTGCTTCACCGCCTCGGTTGCCTCTGGGGCCTCGGTCGCCTTCGGGGCCCTCGCCTTCGGGGCCTCGGTCTGCTTCACCGCCTTGGTTGCCTCTGGGGCCTCGGTCGCCTCCGGGGCCCTCGCCTTCGGGGCCTCGGTCTGCTTCACCGCCTTGGTTGCCTCTGGGGCCTCGGTCGCCTCCGGGGCCCTCGCCTTCGGGGCCTCGGTCTGCTTC
>JBOGGP010000003.1:0-30579 GCA_050744105.1 Acidimicrobiales bacterium | reverse complement strand
AGTCAGGCCGGAAAGAGAAATGGGAAGCATTTAAACGGATCGCGCCGCAATAGCGTCGAAAACGTCCAAACGGCTGGATGCGTCCAAAAGTCTGAGCGGGACCGAGCCTGCCCGTGGCCCGTGGCCCGTGGCCGGGCGGGCGCCGGCGGCCAGGCTGGTCCGGGGCGCCGGCGGCCAGGCTGGTCCGGGGGCGTCGGGGTCGGCACCGCCGCGGTGGGGGACCGGCGGCGAGGCTGCTGCGACCGAGGCCGACCACCGAGACGGAGAGCCCGGAATTTTGTCCGGTTGGCGGTCGCCCATCGCCGCACCAGGCCCGCCACCCGCCGGCCGCCTTGGTGCCCGACGGAGCCGGGCCCTTCTCGGTAGGGTGGGTGGCGATGGCGCTGGTCGGGCGATCTTCCCGCCGCCACGGTGCCAGGTGGTGGCTGGTTGTCGGGATCGTTGCCACCCTGGTGGTCCTGCTGGTCGACGCGTCGATCAAGTCCCGGGACCCGGGCCCGGTGCGAGCCGGGGCCGGCCAGGCCTGGGTCGACCGGGCCCTGCCGATAATCGGCCAGTCCAGCGCCCAGGGCGCGGTGATCGCCCGGGTCTTCACGTCCGGCCTGTCGATGACGGCGGCGGCCATCACCGCCGAGATGGACCAGGTGGTGGCCGGCGCCCGGGGCGCGCTGGCCGCCGCGAGGGCGCTGCACCCACCCGCCGACCTGGCCATCGCGGACGGGGCTCTGGTGGTCTGCCTGCAGACCCGGGCCGACGGGGCCGCCACCCTGGCCGGGGCACTGGGCCAGGCCCTTTCGGGTCCGGCCGGGCCGGTGGCGGCAGCGCAGGCGCCGGCCATCCAGACGGCGGCGGCCCAGTTCCAGGTAGCGGACCAGGCATACCGGCTGTTGGTGGCCGACATGCCCCGTCTCGGGGTCAAGCTTCCGGCGTCGGTGTGGTACAGCGACCCACCGGCGATGGCCCAGCCGGCTCTTTCGGTGTTCCTGCAGTCCCTGCGGGCGGCCACCAACGACGTGGCGTTCCACGACGTGGCCGTCGAGGCCGTCACCACCACCCCGCCGGCGGTCGGCGCCAACGGGTCGGTGGAGGTGCTGCCCCCCGCCACCCTGGTAGCCGTCCAGACCACCGTGTCCGACCTGGGCAACCAACCCGAGAACGGGTTGGCGGTGACGGCGTCGGTCTCCCCCGGGGTCCCCGGCTACCTGACCGGCGTGCGCCAGCTGGTCTCGCTCGTGCCCGGCCGGAGCATGACCCTGTCCCTCGGCAGCCTGCGGGTCCCCTCCGGCGTACCCGTGACCCTCACTGTCACCGCCGGCCCCGCTCCGGGCCAGGCCGACGTGTCCGACACGACCAAGGTGCTGAAATTCCAGATGCCCTGAGACTGAGACAGCCGGCGGGGTAAGCTTCTCAGCTGATTGCGCTCGTAGCTCAACGGATCAGAGCATCTGACTACGGATCAGAAGGTTGGGGGTTCGAATCCCTCCGAGCGCGCCAGAAAAGCCCAGCTCAGAGGCATATACGACTCACTGTCTCATTTGCCGGATAGGGTAGAACCACCGAAACCCAACATGAAACCCAACAAGGCGTTGGGTGTGCGTTGGGTGGGAGGTGGATCACGTGGCTGGGAGCTTGCGGCCGACGAAGGGCAAGGCGGATACCTGGGAGTTGCGGGTGTATCTGGGCCGGGACGCCTCAGGGACGGGTACGTCACTGCCAGGTGACGTTCAGGGGCTCACGGCGGGCCGCGGAGTGGGAGCTGGCCCGGCTGGTGGCCGGGCAGGACGCAATCCCTGCCGTCCCGGAGGAACCGGCGCGCTGGGGTGTAACGACAACGATCAACGACGCCATTGCCGCGTGCCGTCGAGGGTGCGGATGATGACCCGGTCGCGCTCAGTCGGTGCCCCGCCTTCGAGGGCGGTCAGCTCGTCGCGGCTCAGGACCTCCTATAAACACCGTGTTCCACGGCCGAACGAGAGAGCCATTTTGGGCGGGACGATGAGCCTGCTGGTGCGACATCCTGCGATGATGGGCAACAACAGCGAGCTGACTACGGATCAGCAGGTTGGGGGTTCGAATCGAATCCCTCCGAGCGCGCTGGCTTGACGGGCTCGGACGGATCTCGGATCTCGGGGTGCGAGGCCTGGCCTCGAACCGAGCGGCGAGCCGCTGGCTGGACTCGGCCAGGGTTTGCAGCCGGAACAGTGTCGAATACCGTAGGACCAGCTCAGCGCTCGAACACCACCGTGCGCCCGCCGGCCACGGTTACCCGGTCCTCGATGTGGAGGCGGATGGCCCGGGCCAGCACGGCCCGCTCCACGTCTCGACCGAGGGCCACCAGATCCTCGGGCCGGCAGGAGTGCGACACCCGGACGACGTCCTGGTCGATGATCGGACCCTCGTCCAGGTTGGCCGTTACGTAGTGAGCGGTGGCGCCGATCAGCTTCACCCCGTGCTGGTAGGCCTGGTGGTAGGGCCGGGCCCCCTTGAACCCGGGCAGGAACGAGTGGTGGATGTTGATGATCTGTCCGGGCAGGCGCCGGCAGAGGTCTCCCGAGAGGACCTGCATGTAGCGGGCCAGGACGACCAGGTCGACCCTGTGCTCGTCGACCAGCTCGAGCAGGCGGGACTCGGCCGCCTGCTTGGTCTGGGGGTTGACCGGCAGGACCATGAAGGGGATCCCAGAGCTGGCGGCGACCGGAGCACAGTCGGCGTGGTTGGACACGACCAGCGGGACGTCCAGCGCCAGCTCGCCGATCTGGCGGCGGTAGAGGAGGTCCACGAGGCAGTGGTCCAGCTTGGAGACCATTATCAGCGCCCGCCGGCGCCGGGACTCGGGCCTGAGGTGAAGGACGCCGTCGAAGTCGGTCACCCTCCCGGCGATGCTGGCCCGGATCAGGTCGTCGTCGGTCTCGGGGCTCTCGAAGACCGTCCTCATGCAGAACAAGCCGGTGGCCGGGTCCGAGAACTGGTCGTTCTCCAGGATGTTCCCCGCTATGGCGACGATCCCTTGGGCGGCAGCCAGGACGATGCCCGGCTGGTCCGGGCACACCAGGGTGGCCACATAGCGGGTCACATCTGGATGGTGCCCCTGTGGATGGTGCCCGTGCACCGGACTTCGGAGGGGGCACTAGCGATGGTGGCCCCCAGCCGAACCGGCCAGGACGCCGTGCTCGGGGCCGAGGACGGCCAGCTCGGCGGCGGTGCGGCCGGCGACCCAGCCCGCCTGGTTGGTGACCGACGGTCCCGTGCGCTTGCGCAAGCGGGGGAACAACGCGTCGACGGCGCCGTCCACCTCCTCGGCCCGGCTGGCGAGGACGGGCAGGAGGGAGATCGACAGCTCCTCCTCGGCCTTGTATCGCGCCGAGCTGGCCGCCGCTGACAAGCGTTCCCGGATCCGGCTGGCGAAGGCGACCAGGAAGGACTGGCGGAACGATCTGGTCCGCGAGTGCCCACGGGGGTCGGTTATCTTCCCCTTGGCCAGCATCGAGCGGGTCGCCTGGACCAGCAGCGACGTGTACAGCGCGTCGACCGCGTCGAGATCGGCGGCGAACCCGACGACGGCCATCATGGCGAAATGCTGGTACCACACGCAGCGAACGCCGTTGGCGCTGGCCACCGCCAGCAGCAGGCTCGACTTGGCCTCGGCGTAGGGGTCGTCGATGACGGTGCGCCGGGCCACCGGGCACTCCGCCCGGGCTTGGTCTCCGCCGGCGGTGACGGCGTCGTCGATGGCGTGCCGGGCGATCAGCTCCTGGGCCTTGGCGGTGAGGGCCTCGGCCTCTGCCTCGAATGACGTGGACTCAGCCTTGGCCAGCAGGGCGCGTACCTTGGCCAGCACAGGATCGTCGGCGCTGCGGGACGGCCCGAGGGGCCCGGTGCTCGCCCACTGCGACGGGGTGGCGACCAGCTTCTCGATGACGGGCAGAGCCATGACCGCCCCCAAGGCCTGCACGCCGACCCCTAGCGCTTCGGCCCAGGCCAGGCCGGCACGCGACGCCCAGGGCTCCAGCCAGTCGCCGGCCGGACCCCACCAGCGAGAGCAGCCGAGGCTTCTGAGCTGGCTGGCCCAGGTTTCGGGAGGGCTGAGGGGGCACGAGACGCCGTGCGCCGGGTCGGCCGCCATGGCGGCGGCCACGATCTCGGCGTGACGGGGGCCATGGCGGCGGCTGGCCACCCTGGCCACCTCCGCCGGCTGCCATCCGCCCTCGAAGACGTCGCCGAGCACCTCGGAGAACAAGGTGCACAGCTCCAGCCCCACCGACCGGCGGCCGAAGGTCTGGGCCAGGTCGACGAGCAGCTCGGTGGCGTCCTGGCCGCCGCCGCCCGCTATCGCCGCGCTGAGGATGAGGATCCTGATGTTGGCTGGCCGAGGGGGCTGCTGCGGCCCCGGACGACTCCGTCCCGCCGCCCGCCGCTGCTGCTTGTGCTTTCGCTGCTTGTGCTTGGCCACTGGTCCTCCTGACTCGACGGGGCCAGTCTGGCAAAGAGGTGTGACCGTGTGGGGGATGCCTCGGGCGGCCTGGTCGGCCGGTCGGACGCCGGCCGCCGGGATCAGGTGCGGGCGGCCTCGTAGGCGCTGCGCACGCTGACGCTGATCCGGCCCCGGTCGCTCACCTGGTACCCGTTCGCCCGGCCCCATTCACGAATGGCCGCCAGGTTGTCACCCCCCGGCCGGCGCCGGGTCGCCGTCGCCACCTGGCCGTCGGTCGGGATGGCCCGCGTCGTCGCCACGCGCCGGCCCCGGCTCCCGGCCAGCTTGCGGGAATGGACGACATACTCGTTGATCCAGGCGTTGTACTCGTCGAGATGCACCTGGCACATGTCGGCCTCGTAGCTGGCGCCGTCGTGTCCGAAGGTGATCGTTTCCACGGCAACGGTCGGCTTCTCGTCGTAGTCGCAGGTCAAAAGGACCTGCACTGATTTTGCCATCTTGTCTCCTCGAGGGGAAGCGGAAGGACTCCTACAGCGCCCGAAAGCATAGGCGATCGGCGCGGACATTCACGGCTTTTGGGGTAAGAAGGTCTCGACCCGCCGCGGCCCGACCCCGGCGCCCGACACCCGGGCGGGGACCGAAGCGACGCGGAGGGAGAGCCCAGTGGCCATCGCCACCCGGAATCCGGCTACGGGAGTGACCGTCGAGGAGTTCGAGGAGCACAGCGGCGAGCAGGTCGAGGCGCGCCTGGCCGCCGCCGCCGCCGCCTTCTCCCGCTACCGGCTGACCTCCTTCGCCGAGCGGGCCACCATGATGACGAGGGCGGCGGGCATTCTCGACGCCGAGGCCGGCGCGCTGGGCGAGTTGGTGACGACCGAGATGGGCAAGACCGTGCGGGAGGCCAGGGCCGAGGTCGCCAAGTGTTCGACGGCCTGCCGCTACTTCGCCCACCACTCGGAGGCCTTCCTCGCCGCCGAGCCAACCGACCCCGCCGGCGTCGGTGCGGTCGCGGCCTATGCCTTCTACCAGCCCATAGGGGTGGTGCTGGCCGTCATGCCGTGGAACTTCCCGATGTGGCAGGCGCTGCGCTTTGCCGTGCCCGCCCTCATGGCCGGCAACGTGGGCCTGCTGAAGCACGCCTCCAACGTCCCCCGTACGGCGCTGTACATCGAGGACCTGTTTCGCCGGGCCGGGTTTGCCGAAGGCACATTTCAGACGCTGCTGGTGGGATCGGAGCAAGTGGGGCGGATCCTGCGCGACGACCGGGTGGCTGCCGCCACTCTCACCGGATCCAACCAGGCCGGCGAGGCGGTGGCGTCGGTGGCAGGGTCGGTGACCAAGGCCACCGTGCTCGAGCTGGGAGGCAGCGACCCCTTCGTGGTCATGGCCTCGGCCGACCTCAGGCGGGCGGCGAGGGTGGGGGCCCGGGCCCGTTGCCAGAACAACGGGCAATCCTGCATCGCCGCCAAGCGCTTCGTCGTCCAACGTGACGTGGCCGGCGAGTTCACGTCGATGTTCCTGGCCGAGATGCAGGCTCTCCGGGTCGGTGATCCCCTCGACGACGGCACCGATGTGGGGCCGCTGGCGACCGAGGCCGGGCGCAGTGGGGTGGAGGAGTTGGTGGCCGACGCCGTGGACCACGGCGCCGAGGTGCTGTGCGGGGGTCGCCGCCTGCCCGGTCCCGGCTGGTGGTACCCACCGACGGTGATACGCGGCGTCACGCCGGCCATGCGGATTTACCGGGAGGAGGTTTTCGGCCCGGTGGCGGCCCTCTTCACTGTCGCCGATGCCGACGAGGCGATCCGCCTGGCCAACGCCACCCCGTTCGGCCTCGGGTCCAGCTACTGGACCGGCGACGAGTCCGAGAAGCGTCGGTTCATCCGTGACAGCGCCGCTGGTCTGGTGTTCGTCAACGGCATGACTGCGTCCTACCCCCAGCTGCCCTTCGGCGGCGTCAAGCAGTCGGGGTACGGGCGGGAGCTGTCCGCCCACGGCATCCGGGCCTTTTGCAACCTGAAGACCGTGTGGGTGGGCAGCGACCTTTAGGACCACTCCGGGATCGGCACCGGGCTGGGCGTTGGGCACCGGGCTCGGCAACCACCGGGTGCCCCTCGGAGCGCCCTCGGAGCTGGAGCGGGTAGGCTGCCACAGGCGGACGAAAGGAGGCAGGGGGTTGCGCCAGCTCAGGTTAGTGGGGATGGTCTTGGCAGCCGGGCTGGCGGCCACCGCCGTGGTCGCCTGCGGCAGTGCCAGCCCGACTTCGGGCCCGACGCCGTCCCAGACGGTCAACAATGCCTTGGCCGCCGACTTCAACCAGGGCGGCCTGATGGCTGACGTGAGCCTCGACACCACCCCGGCCATCCTCATGGCCAGGAGCTCCACGCTCAGCGCCGCCCAGGCCCACGAGATCCTGTCCAGCCACCTGGTCGTATCCACCCACGCCATGGGTACGGCCACCTTGGCGGCCCAGAGCGCAGGCGCCACCTCGGAGGTGTCCCTGCAAAGCGGGACCAGCGTGCTCGCCGACATCCGCTTCATTGGCAGCGAGCTGTACGCCCGGGCCGACATCGCCGGCATCAGCCAGGCCTACGGGCTCAACAAGGGCACGGTGGCCAGCTTTCGGCAGGCTCTGACCCGGGCCGCCGGCCGGATTCCGGCCGCTGCCGCCCTGGCCAACGACAAGTGGGTGTCGCTCAACCTCAGCGCCGCCCTGCAGGCCCTCGGGGGCCAGTTCGGTCTCGGGGGGAGCACGTCGACGACCAACCCCGAGCTGGGGGCGCAGCTGGCCGCCGGCCTGCAGGGGATCTTTGCCCACACGGCCAAGGTCGCCAATGCCGGAGACCACTACGTCGTCACCTTCCAGGACCGCGCCCTCCTGTCCCAGGTCGCCGGCCTCCTGTCCTCCACCCCGGCCCTTTCCGTCGTGCCCGGGGTGGGATCGCTGAGCCAGGCGGCCAACACGGTCTCGTCCAAGAAGACGACTATGGTCGACGTGGTGGTGAGCAACAACCACGTGACCCAGCTCCGGCTGCCCCTCGGCCAGTTCGACGCCAAGAAGGCCCCCAGCGGAACGGACGACGTGGTCGTCAACCTGGGCGCCGCCGGCGCAATCGTCGCTCCGGCCAGCTCGACTGCCCTAAAGCCCCAGCAGCTGCTCCAGCTCCTCACTGGCTGAGGGTGCTCGCCGATGGGAGCCGGAGCATTCCCTCAAGTCAGGGCTGCCCAGGCGCCGATGTATGGGGTATGCCGGGTTTCGTGGTACCACCCCATTTGCAGTTGCGGGAGGTCCTCGATCTCCCCGGATGCCGGGCCGCCGCGGCCGAGGGCGCCTTGGGGGTCTACCTGGTCGTCCCCCTGCCCGGCGCCGGCGATCCAGGCTGGGTCTGTGCGCCGGTGACCGAGCGGGCCCTGGATTGCGTGCGGGCGCAGCGGACCAGCCCGTGGTCGGCTGTCAACCACAGCGCCACGGGCACCGTCGACGTCTGGCAGGTGGCCGCCGACGGCACCATCGGCGAGTCGGTGATGCTCTGCGCCGACCTCCGGCGGTGCCAGCGGTTTTCGGAGGGGGCACTGGTCGCCGCCTGACCCGGCCTTACACCCTGGGGCCGGACAACCCGCCGGTGCGGGCCGGCGGGCGCGGGCGATTCATCAGGACGAAACACGATCGAAACGTGGCGTCCTTCGTGCGTCCTTAGGGTCTCCAGCAATGGACGTGTCGGTGCTCCGTTGGCCCTCCGAGGCTGGCCGGCGCGCCGAGCTGGCCCGTAGCCACGTCCCCCGCCTCCTCCTGCTGGAGGACGGCTCGGCGCCTCCCGCCGGCGAGGACAGCCTGGGGGACTGCCTGGAGGACTGGGTGCGGATGCCGGCGCCGGAGACGGAGCTGCGGGCCCGCATCGACGGCCTGGCCCGGCGAGGGCGCCGGCACGGGCCGGCCTCCCCGGTCCTCGACGACGACGGTATCCTGCGGGCGGGCGAGACGGTGGTGCCCCTCCCACCAGTCGAGGCCCGGCTGACCCGGGCCCTGCTGGAGCGCTTCGGCGCCGTCGTCAGCCGCGAACGGCTGGCCTCGGAGGCCTGGCCCGGCGCCACCCCCGGGCGAAACGTGCTCGACGTCCACATCTTGCGCCTGCGCCGGCGGATCGTCCCGCTCGGCCTGTCGATCCGTACGGTTCGGTGCCGGGGCTACCTGCTCGCCGGCAGTTCATAAACTCGAAATACTTGGGACCCAAGCGGGAAACATGAGCCTGCCTACGGTGTGGAGAACCACCCGGGAACCACCCGTCAAGGAGGAGGGGCAGTTTGCATGCTCTCTTGAGCACTGGCCTGCATCTGGCCAGTTTCAGTCCGAACCCGACCAACGACCCGTCCGGTCACGTCAACTCAGGAGACAACGCCTGGATCCTGGCCAGCAGCGCGCTGGTGCTGTTTATGACCCCGGGACTCGCCTTCTTCTACGCCGGCATGGTCCGGCGCAAGAACGTCCTGGGAATGATCATGCAGAACTGGGTGGTGATGGGCCTGGTCGGCGTCGTGTGGGTTGTCCTGAGTTACAGCCTGGCCTTTGGCGTGGACTGGGGCGGTCACGGGTTCATCGGCACCTTCCACTTCGCCGGTCTCCTGCACATCGACACCCAGCCGGTACCGGGCGACTCGGCCCTCACAATTTCGCCAATCGTATTCGTCGTCTTCCAGATGATGTTCGCGGTTATAACACCGGCACTGATCACCGGCACCACGGCAGACCGTATGAAGTTTGGCGCCTTCTGCGTGTTCATCGTCGCCTGGTCGATCTTCGTCTACGCCCCCATCGCCCACTGGGTCTTCTCACCCAACGGATGGCTCTTCATGCGAGGCGCGGAGGACTTCGCCGGCGGGTCGGTCGTGCACATCAACGCGGCGATGGGTGGTCTCGGCCTGCTGCTCGTGCTGAGGAACCGCCGGGGCTGGCCCCAGACGGCGATGAAGCCTCACAACGTGCCCTTCACGGTGCTGGGTGCCGGCATGCTGTGGTTCGGCTGGTTCGGTTTCAACGCCGGGTCGGCCCTGGCCGCCAACAACCTCTCGGCCCACGCCTTCGTCAACACCAATACGGCGACGGCGATGGCCGTCCTCGGCTGGATCGCGGTCGAGAAGCTGCGTGACGGCAAGTCGACCACGCTTGGCGCGGCCTCGGGCGCCGTCGCCGGCCTGGTCGCCATTACGCCGTCGTGCGGCTTCGTCGACCTGCGAGGCTCGCTGGTCATCGGATTGGCTGCCGGCGCCCTGTGCTGCCTGGCGTGCAGCCTGAAGTTCAGGCTCAAGCGGGACGACGCGCTGGACGTCCTGGCGGTCCACTTCGTCGGTGGGGTCCTCGGCGCTGTCCTGATCGGCTTCTTCGGGACCAACGTGTTCAACACCTCGGCCCGCAACGGCGTGCTCTACGGTGGAGGGTGGGGGCTCCTCGGGGAGCAGTGCCTCGACGTGATCTGTGTTGCCGGCTTCTCCCTTGCCGTGTCCTATGTCATCGCCCTCGTCATCGACAAGACGATGGGCCTGCGGGTCACACCCGAGGAGGAGGACCTGGGCCTCGACCTGAGCCAGCACGAAGAGGTCGCCTATGACTTCGACTCGGTGCTCACCGGGCTGAGGTCGGCCCTGTCCGGCGACCAGCCTGCCGCCACTACTGGTGCGACGAACGCACCTTCCAAGGAGGTGACCAAGTGAAGCTGGTGACCGCGATCATCAAGCCCTTCAAGCTGGAGGAGGTCAAGTCCGCCCTCCAGGATGCCGGGGTGTCGGGAATGACCGTCAGCGAGGTGCAGGGCTTCGGCCGCCAGCGGGGCCACACCGAGGTGTACAGGGGAGCCGAGTACAAGGTCGACTTCGTCCCCAAGGTCAAGATCGAGGTCCTGGTGACCGACGAGGTCTCCGACGCCGCCGTGGAGGCGATCGCCAAGGCGGCCCGGACGGACAAGATCGGAGACGGCAAGATATGGGTGGTGGTGGTGGAGGAGGCCGTACGCATCCGGACCGGTCAGACCGGGATGGACGCCCTCTGAGCGCCATCGAGCCGGGTCACCAGCCGCTCCGCAGCGCCACCGCCACCGCAGCCGCCATCACCCGGGCGTCGCCGTCGTCCAGCTTGGCCCCCGAACCGCCCCGCACGTAGAAGGAGTCGATGGCCTCGCCGCCGAGGGTCACCGCCCGGGCCGAGACGATCTCCCGCCCCGCATCGGTGATGGCGGCGGCGGCCCGGGACAGCAGGCCGATGGTGTCGGGAGCCCTCACCTCGACCACGGTCGCGGCGTCGGATGCGTCCTGGTGGAGCAGCACCTCCACGGGGGCCGGCGCCGAGGCCCGGCCGGCGGACCAGCGGCGGTAGCGGGCCTGCTTGTCGGCCAGGCGGGCGGCCAGGGCCAGGCGCCCCTCCAATGCGGCACCGATGTCGGCCTCCACGCTCGTCCATTCCGGCAGCACGTCGAAGGCCGGAGCCACCTCGAAGCTGATCAGGGCCATTGCCCCCACCGCGTCACGTCCCGGAGAGTCGCTGCCCAGGGCGCGGCGGGAGGTGGCCGAGCGCACCTCGACGCCGTGCAGGGCCAGGACACCGGCCGCCACACCGAGCAGTCCTGGCCGGTCGGGAGCCGCCACCGTCACCGTGTGGTCGTCGCCGGCAACGGCCAGGGCCCCCCCGGACAGCAGGCGCTGCTGGTCAGGCGTGGGCCCGGTGCCGTCCGTGCCGGCCCCGGCCTGCTCGCCACCCAGGGCGGCGCCGGCCCGCCTGACCAGCTGGGCCACCAGCCCGGCCTTCCAGGGCCCCCACGCCGCCGGCCCGGTGGCCAGGCTGTCGGCCTCGGTGAGGGCGGCCAGCAGGTCGAGGGTGGGGCGGTCGCCGGCGACGGCGGCCACCGCCGGGATGGTGGCGGGGTCGTCCAGGTCCCGGCGGGTGGCCACGTCGGGCAGCACCAGGTGGTGGCGGGCCAGCCCGGCGATGGTCGCCACGTCGGCGGGCGGGAAGCCCATGCGGGTTGCCACCCGCTCGGCGATGGCGGCCCCGGCCTCGCTGTGGTCGCCGCCGGCCCCCTTGCCGATGTCGTGCAGCAGGGCGGCCACCAGGAGCAGGTCGGGCCGCTCCACCCGGCGCACCAGGCCGGCGGCCCCGGCCGCCGTCTCGAGCAGGTGCCGGTCGACGGTGTAGCGGTGGTAGGCGTTTCGCTGGGGCCGGTTGCGCACCGCCGCCCACTCCGGGAGGAGGCGGACCACCAGCCCCCACTGGTCCAGCGTCTCGATGACGGCGACGGCTGGCGAGCCCATGCCGAGGAGGCGCACGAAGGCGTAGCGCAGGTCGTCGGGCCACGGCTCGGGCACGGCCGGGGTCTCCTGGGCCAGGCGGGCCAGGGACCCCGACGACATCTCCACCCCGTGGTCGACCGACGCGCCGGCCAGCCGGAAGGCCAGCGACGGATCCCGGGCCGGGTCGGCGTCGGCCAGGACGACCAGCTCGTCGTCGCGCTGGGCCAGGCCGGGCCCGGCCGGGCGGTCACGTCCGGCCCGCCGCCGCCCCGGGCCGGCGATCCAGGACGCCACCCGACGCCACCCGCCGTCGGACGCCCAGGCCACGGCCCGCCCGGCGGCGGCCACCCGGGCCATCAGCACGTCGGCGTCGGCCAGGCCCAGCGCGGCGGCCACCCCGTCCTGGTCCTGGAGCAGGAGGCGGGTGGTGGTCCTGGCGGCGACGCCGGCCCCCCCACGTCCGACGGCCCCACCCTGGAGGGCGACGAGCACCTCCATCAGTGCCTCCGCGGCGACGTCGAGCGTCGTGTCGCCCACCGACAGGTCCAGGACGGGGGTCACCGACGCCGCCGCCCGCAGGGCGTGGACGTCGCGCAGGCCGCCGCGGCCCTCCTTCAGGTCGGGCTCGAGCAGGAAGGCCACGTCGCCGTAGCGGTGGTGGCGCTCCCTGACGGCGGGGATGAGCGCGCCGAGCCAACGCTCGCGCCGGGCCTCCCAGAGCCTCGAGGTCCTGGCGGTGACGGTCGCGGCCAGGGCGGGGTCGCCGGCGACGAGTCGGGCGTCGAGCAGGCCGAGGGCCACGCGCAGGTCGGCGTCGGCTGCGGCCAGGACCTCCTTCGGGGTGCGCAGGCTGTGGTCGAGGCCGATGTCGTCGTCCCAGATCGGGTACCAGATGCGCTCGGCCACCTGGGCCGCGTCCCGACGCTTGTCGTGGACCAGGAGCAGGTCCAGGTCGCTGCCCGGCATCAGCTGTTGCCGGCCCAGGCCGCCCACGGCGAAGAGGGCCAGCCCCGACGGGTCGCCGCCCGAGGCGGCTGCGAAATGGGAGCCCAGCCACTCGTCCGCCACCTCGGCCGCCCGCCGGCACAGCTCCAGGCCCCCGAGGCCGGCCATCCCCGCCAGCTCCTGGCGCCGGGCCCGCAACGACCACCCCGTCCCCACCGTCACCCAGTCCCCACCGTCACCCGTCCCCACCGGTGCCCAGGTCCTGCCGGGGACCGGATGGGCGCAGGTCACCGTCGAGGTGGTAGACGATCGGCACGCCGGTGGCCAGCTCCAGGGTGGGAATCGTCTCGTCGGCGATCCCCTCCAGGTGCTTGATCAGCGCCCTCAGGCTGTTGCCGTGGGCCGCCACCAGCACCACCCGGCCATCTCTCAGGTCAGGGACAATGGCGTCGTACCAGTAGGGCAGCATCCGGGCCACCACGTCGGCCAGGCACTCCGTGGCCGGCACCAGATCGGGGGCCAGCGCCCGGTAGCGGGGGTCGGCGGAGACGTCGTAGGCGCTGCCCGGTGCCATCGGCGGAGGCGGGGTGGCGTAGCTGCGCCGCCAGGCCACAAACTGCTCGTCGCCGAAGCGCGCCCTCGTCTCGTCCTTGTCCAGCCCGGTGAGCCCCCCGTAGTGGCGCTCGTTGAGCCGCCAGTGGCTCCGCACCGGCACCCACAGCCGGCCGAGCTCCTCCAGGGCCAGGTGCAGGGAACGGATGGCCCGGGTCAGCACCGAGGTGTGGGCCACGTCGACGGCCACGCCGGCGGCGGCCAGGGCGGTGCCCGCCCGGCGGGCCTCGTCCTCCCCCCGGGCCGACAGGTCGACGTCCCACCAGCCGGTGAAGCGGTTCTCCAGGTTCCAGGTGCTCTGGCCGTGGCGAAGCAGCAAGAGCGTGGCCACCCTCGGAGCGTAGCGGTCCTCCCGGCGCTGACACCCCGCCGGGGCCGGGCCGCCCAGCCCAGGCCACGGGCACCGCCGGGGGCCGCCGGCCGGTGGCCGTGCTCTTCATGTGGGCGCCGGGGAAAGATTCTTGAGTCCGGGGCACTCAAGTTGGCTATACTCCACTGAGACCAACCAACAAGTAGCGGCAACTAGTCACGGAGGCATCCCATGCCCAAGGCCGTCGGCATCGACCTCGGCACCACCAACTCGGTCGTCAGCGTGTTCGAAGCGGGCGAGCCCGCGGTGATACCCAACGCCGAGGGCGCCCGCACCACCCCCTCGGTGGTCGGCTTTTCCAAGTCCGACGAGGTGCTCGTCGGCGAGGTGGCCAAGCGCCAGGCCATCACCAACCCGGACCGCACCATCCGCTCGGTCAAGCGCCACATGGGCGACAACTCGTGGTCGCTGACCGTCGACGACAAGCGCTACAACGCCCAGGAGATCTCCGCCCGCATCCTCCAGAAGCTAAAGCGCGACGCCGAGGCCTACCTGGGCGACACGGTGACCCAGGCCGTCATCACCGTGCCCGCCTACTTCGACGACGCCCAGCGCACGGCCACCAAGGAGGCGGGCCAGATCGCAGGCCTGGAGGTCCTGCGCATCATCAACGAGCCCACCGCGGCGGCCCTCGCCTACGGGCTGGACAAGGAAAACACCGAGCAGACCATCCTGGTCTTCGACCTGGGTGGGGGCACCTTCGACGTGTCCGTGCTGGAGATCTCCGAGGGCATCTTCCAGGTCCGCTCGACCAGCGGCAACACCCACCTGGGCGGCGACGACTGGGACCAGCGGGTGATCGACTGGCTGGTCAAGACGTTCAAGGGCAACGAGGGGGTCGACCTGGGCCAGGACAAGATGGCGCTCCAACGCCTGAAGGAGGCGGCGGAAAAGGCCAAGATCGAGCTGTCGTCGGTGCAGGAGACGACAATCAACCTGCCCTTCATCACCGCCACCAGCGCCGGGCCCAAGCACCTGGACCTGAAGCTGACCCGGGCCAAGTTCCAGGAGCTGACCGCCGACCTGGCCGACGCCTGCAAGGGGCCGTTCGAGCAGGCCATCTCCGACGCCGGCCTGTCTCGGGACCGCATCGACCACGTGATCATGGTCGGCGGATCGACCCGGATGCCGGCCATCAGCGACCTGGTGCAGTCCCTCACCGGACGCGAGCCCCACAAGGGAGTCAACCCCGACGAGGTGGTGGCCATCGGTGCCGCCGTCCAGGCCGGAGTGCTCAAAGGGGAGGTGAAAGACGTCCTCCTGCTGGATGTCACCCCCCTGTCGCTCGGCATAGAGACCAAGGGCGGCGTGATGACCAAGCTGATCGACCGGAACACCACCATCCCGACGCGGCGCTCCGAGGTCTTCACCACCGCCGAGGACGGCCAGCCCTCGGTGGAGATCCACGTCCTGCAGGGCGAGCGGGAGATGGCCATGTACAACAAGACGCTGGGCAAGTTCCAGCTCGTCGACCTGCCGCCGGCGCCACGGGGCATCCCCCAGATCGAGGTCACCTTCGATATCGACGCCAACGGGATCGTCCACGTGGTGGCCAAGGACAAGGCCACCGGCAAGGAGCAGTCGATGACCATCACCGGGCAGTCCTCGCTGCCCAAGGAGGACATCGAGCGCATGGTCCGCGACGCCGAGGCCCACGCCGCCGACGACCGCCAGCGCCGGGAGGAGGCCGAGGTGCGCAACCAGGCCGACAGCCTGGTCTACCAGACGGAGAAGATGCTGAAGGACCAGGCGGCGTCGTTCTCCGGCGAGGAGAAGGGCAGGGTCGAGTCCGACCTGACCTCCCTCAAGAACGCCCTGGCGGCGAGCGACCTCGAGCCCATCAAGTCGGCCACCGAGCGGCTGGCGGTCGGCGTCCAGGAGCTGGGCAAGAAGCTCTACGAGACGGCCGCCTCGGCCGGGTCGGGCGCCGGCGCCAACAGCTCTGCCCCCAACGACGACGAGGTCGTCGACGCCGAGATCGTCGACGAGCCCGAGACCGGCACGGGCGCATGAGCGAGCCACGACTCGACGACGACGTGATCGCCCAGGCCGGCGCCGGCGCCCACCACGACCGTGCCGGCGGGGTCGCCGGCGCCCACCACGACCGTGCCGGCGGGGTCGCCGGCGCCCCCCACGACCGTGCCGGCGGGGTCGCCGGCGCCCACCACGACCGGGCCGGCGCCCGCGCCCGCGCCCACCGTGACCTGGACGACGGCGACGTGGACGACGGCGACGTGGACGGCCGAGACGTGGACGGCCGAGACGTGGACGGCCGAGACGTGGACGACGGCGACGTGGACGACGGCGACGTGGACGGCCGAGACGTGGACGGCCGAGAAGTGGGCGAGAGCGCGTTCGACGACGAAGCCGGCGCCGGCGAGCTGGGTGGCTTCGGGGACGATCCGACCGGCGACGAGGCCCTGGCGCCGGCCGAGGCCGGCGAGCGGGCCCGGCTGGTGGCCGAGCGCGACGAGTACCTCGAGACCCTCCGCCGCCTCCAGGCCGACTTCGAGAACTACAAGAAGCGCATGATCCGCCAGCAGACGGCGGTCATCGAGCGGGCCGCCGAGTCCCTGGTGGAAAAGCTGCTGCCCGTGCTCGACACCGCCGACCTGGCCCTCAGCCACGGCGGGGGCCTCGACGCCGTGGTCCAGCTGCGCAGCGCCCTGGGCGACACCCTGGCCCGGGAGGGCCTGGAGCGCATAGAGCCCGTCGACGAGGCCTTCGACCCCAACGAGGCCGATGCCGTGGCCCACGAGCCGGGGGAGGACGACGCCATGACCGTCGTCGAGGTGCTGCGGGCCGGCTACCGCTGGAAGGGCCGCGTCCTGCGACCGGCCATGGTCAAGGTCAGGGGGTAGCACGGCGGTGGCGCCCCAGCGCGAGTGGTTCGAAAAGGACTTCTACTCCACCCTCGGAGTGGCCGCCGAGGCCTCCGAGAGGGACGTGGCGCGCGCCTACCGCAAGCTGGCCAAGCGGTACCACCCCGACGCCAACCCGGGCTCGGAGGACCGCTTCAAGGACATCTCGGCGGCCTACGACGTCGTCGGCGACCCCGACAAGCGCAAGGAGTACGACGAGGTCCGCCGCCTGGGCCCGGCGGGCAACCCCTTCGCCGGGGCCGGCCGGCCCGCCGGCGGGGCGTCGGGGACGTTCCGGGTCGACGACCTGGGCGACATCCTGGGTGGCATATTCGGCCGGGCCGGCACCGGCCGGGCCCGGCGGGGCGGAGGCAGCGGGGCCCAGCGGGGGGCCGACGTGGAAGCCACCCTGCACCTGTCGTTCCTAGAGGCGGTGGCGGGCATCACCACCACGGTCAACGTCACCAGCGACGTGGTGTGCTCCAGCTGCGCCGGCACGGGGGCGGCGCCGGGCACCGCCCCCACCGTGTGCTCGGTGTGCTCGGGGCGCGGGGTGGTGACCGACAACCAGGGGATGTTCTCCTTCTCCCAGCCCTGCGGGGCCTGCGCCGGCACCGGGATGCGGGTGGAGACCCCCTGCCCCGCCTGCGGGGGGCGGGGGACCGAGACGAGGGCCCGCCAGGTCCGGGTCCGCATCCCCGCCGGCGTGGAGGACGGCCAGCGCATCCGGGTCAAGGGACGGGGGGCGGCCGGGCGGGGGGGCGGCCCGCCGGGTGACCTGTTCGTGGTCGTGGACCACGACCGCCACCCGGTCTTCGGGCGTTCGGGGGCCAAGAACCTGACCGTGACCGTGCCCGTCACCTACCCCGAGGCCGTCCTCGGGGCCACCGTCGCCGTGCCCACCCTCGACCGGGCGGTGAGCGTGAAGGTGGCCCCGGGCAGCCGTTCGGGCCGCACCCTGCGGGTCCGGGGCATGGGTGTGCCGGCGGCCAGCGGCGCCGGCGACCTCCTGGTCACCCTGGAGGTGGCCGTGCCCACCGAGCTGACCAGCGCCCAGCGAGAGGCGGTCGACGCCCTGGCCGGGGTCATGGACGGCGACACCCTGCGCCAGCCCCTGGTCGCCTCCGGCGGGGATGGCCGCTGATGGCCGCCCCTGTCGTAGCGGCCCGGCCGGCGGGCGACCCGGGCCGCGCCCGGGGGAGGAGGCCCGCTGATGGCCGCCCCTGTCGTAGCGGCCCGGCCGGCGGGCGACCCGGGGCCGCGCCCGGGGGAGGAGGCCCGCTGATGGCCGCCCACTCCGTACCCGCCCGGCCGGCGGGCGACCCGGGGCCGCGCCGGGCCGTGTACGTGATCTCGGTGGCCGCCGAGCTGACCGGGGTCCACCCCCAGACCCTGCGCATCTACGAGCGCAGGGGCCTGGTCGAGCCGGCTCGCACCGGCGGGGGCAGCCGGCGCTACAGCGAGGCCGACATCGTCCGGCTCATGCGCATCCAGGCCCTCACCAACGCCGGCATCAGCCTGGAGGGGGTGCGGCGGGTCATGGAGCTGGAGGCCGAGGTGGCTCGCCTGGGCGCCGAGCTGGAGCGAACGCGCGCCGAGAGCCGCGAGGCCCTGGAACGCACCCACCGCCACTACCGGCGGGATCTGGTCCCGGTCAGCAACGCGCCGGTGCCCTGGTCGCCGCGGCGGTGAACCGGGGCGGCCGCCGCCCCGGCTCGAGGGCCCCCTTTCACCAACTCCTCTTCCACCACCTGACGGGAGGCATCACACACCGTGGCCTTTGATCCCAACCACTGGACACAGAAGACGTCCGAGGCATACCAGGCGGCCGCCGAGTCGGCCCGGTCCCAGTCCCATCCCGAGGTCACCCCCGAGCACCTGCTCACCGCCATGGTCGGCCAGGACGGCACCGTGGTCCTGCCCGTGCTGGCCCGGGTCGGGGTGGCCGTCCCCGGCCTGCGCGACCGCCTGGCCGGGGAGCTGGCCAAGCTGGCCCACAGCTACGGGGCGGCCGACCCCCAGCCCAGCCGGGCCCTGCGCGACGCCCTGGAGCGGGCGGACAAGGAGCGGGTGGGCCTGTCCGACGAGTTCCTCTCCATCGAGCACCTGCTCCTGGCCCTGGCCGGCCTGGTCCGGGTCAGCCACGAGGATCTGCTGACCGCCCTGCGGGAGGTGCGGGGCTCGCACCGGGTCACCAGCCAAAACCCCGAGGACTCCTACCAGGCTCTGGACCGCTACGGCCGGGACCTGACCGAGGACGCCCGGGCGGGCAAGCTCGACCCGGTGATCGGCCGGGACGACGAGATCCGCCGGGTCATCCAGGTGCTGTCCCGGCGCACCAAAAACAACCCAGTCCTCATCGGCGAGCCCGGCGTGGGCAAGACGGCCATCGTGGAGGGCCTGGCCAACCGGGTGGTCGAGGGCGACGTGCCCGAGGGCCTGCGGGGCAAGCGGGTGGTGGCCCTCGACCTCGGCTCCATGGTGGCGGGGTCCAAGTTCCGGGGCGAGTTCGAGGAGCGCCTGCGCAGCGTGCTGAAGGAGATCACCGACTCCGACGGCCAGGTGATCACCTTCATCGACGAGCTGCACACCATCGTGGGCGCCGGCGCCGCCGAGGGGGCCATGGACGCCGGCAACATGATCAAGCCCATGCTGGCCCGTGGCGAGCTGCGCATGATCGGGGCCACCACCCTCGACGAGTACCGCAAGCACATCGAGCGCGACGCTGCCCTGGAGCGCCGCTTCCAGCAGGTGTTCGTGGGCGAGCCGTCGGTTGCCGACTCCATCGCCATCCTGCGCGGTCTGAAGGAGCGCTACGAGACCCACCACCACGTGCGCATCCAGGACTCCGCCCTGGTGGCCGCCGCCATGCTCTCGGCCCGCTACGTGAGCGGGCGCTTCCTGCCCGACAAGGCCATCGACCTGATGGACGAGGCGGCCAGCCGGCTGCGCATCGAGATCGACTCGATGCCCACCGAGATCGACGTGGTCACCCGCCGGATCCGCCAGCTGGAGGTCGAGAAGGTGGCCCTGGCCAAGGAGACCGACGCCGCCTCGGCCGCCCGGCTGGAGCGCCTCGAAGAGGAGCTGGCCAACCTGGCCGAGACGTCGGCCGGGATGATCAGCCAGTGGCAAAACGAGAAGGAGGCCATCGACCGGGTCGGCACCGTCAAGGGGGAGCTGGAGGCCCAGCGGGGCGAGGCCGACCGCCACGAGCGCGACGGCGACCTGGCCCGGGCCGCCGAGATCCGCTATGGCCAGCTGCCGGCGTTGGCTGCCCAGGTGGACGAGGCCACCGCCCGCCTGGCCGAGCTGCAGGCCGGCCAGAGGATGCTGAAGGAGGAGGTCGACGCCGAGGACATCGCCGAGGTGGTCTCCAAGTGGACCGGCGTGCCCGTCACCCGCCTCATGGAGGGGGAGACGGCCAAGCTGGTGCGCATGGAGGAGGTCCTCCACGAGCGGGTGGTGGGCCAGGACGAGGCGGTGGCGGCGGTGGCCAACGCCATCCGCCGCTCCCGCTCGGGCCTGTCGGACCCGGACCGGCCCATCGGCAGCTTCATGTTCCTCGGCCCCACCGGGGTGGGCAAGACGGAGCTGGCCCGCACGCTGGCCGACTTCCTCTTCGACGACGCCCGGGCCATGGTCCGCGTCGACATGAGCGAGTACATGGAGAAGCACTCCGTCGCCCGCCTGGTCGGGGCCCCCCCGGGCTACGTGGGCTACGACGAGGGGGGCCAGCTCACCGAGGCCGTCCGGCGCCGGCCGTACTCGGTGGTGCTGGTCGACGAGATCGAGAAGGCCCACCCCGACGTGTTCAACGTCCTCCTCCAGGTGCTCGACGACGGGCGCCTGACCGACGGCCAGGGGCGCACCGTCAACTTTTCCAACGTGGTGCTGATCATGACCTCCAACTACCGGGGGAAGCTGGGCGACGCCTTCAAGCCGGAGTTCTTGAACCGGATCGACGAGATCGTCCGCTTCCGCGAGCTGACCAGGGACGACATCGCCCAGATCGTGACCGTCCAGCTCGGCGGCCTGTCCGAGCGCCTGGCCCAGCGGGGACTCGAGCTGGTGGTCACCGACGCCGCCCGGGCCTGGCTGGGGGACAAGGGCTACGACCCCGACTACGGGGCCCGGCCGCTCAAGCGGCTCATCCAGCGCCAGATCAACGACCGCCTGGCCCTGGCCCTCCTCGCCGGGAGCTACCCCGAGGGCTCGGTGGTGACCGTCGACGTGGATGCCGGCGGGCTGGAGGACGGCACCGGGGGCGGCGGCCAGCAGTTGGTCCTGCGCTAGAGCTAGAACGGCCGGTCCCGGGCCCGGGCCCGGGGCCGGACCACCTCCCGCTGGAGGTTTGCACTTGTGCTACCATGGCGCCATGAGCACCGTCGGGCTTCGCGAGCTTCGTCAGCGTGCGTCCGAGCTGGTGCGCCGGGCCGAGGCGGGCGAGGAGATCACCGTCACCGTCGCCGGCCGTCCCAGCGTCCGCCTCGTGGCGGTGGCCCCCCCGACATGGGGCAGTGACTCCGACGTTCGGGCCCTGTTCGCTGGTGCTGCCGACGACGACTGGGCGGGCGATCGCGATCTGTTGGACCAGGAATGGCGAGCTGCGTGGGAGCCCCGCTGAAGGCTGTACTCGACACGAGCGTCGTCATCGCTACCGACGTGCCGCCGCTCGACGGTCAGCTGGCGATCAGCGCGGTGACGCTGGCCGAGTTGCACTTCGGCATCCTGGTGGCGCGCGATCAGGCCACGCGTGGCGAGCGGTTGCGCCGGTTGAGCGTCTTGCAGCGCGGGTTCCAGCCGCTCCCGGTCGATGACGCTGTCGCCGTCAGCTACGGGCGGTTGGCTGCAGCCGTCGTCAGCGCCGGCCGCCAGCCGCGGGCCCGGGCACTGCATCTGCTGATAGCCGCCACCGCCCACGCCCACTCGGCACGGCTCTACACCCGCAACGCCGCCGATCTCGCCGGGGCCGACCGATTGGTCGAAGTCGTGGGCGTCTGAGACTGAGGTCGCCAAATGGTTGCCGGCGAGGATCTGGTCCCGCCGGCGCGTGGGGCCGACAACTCATCCAGCCACGCTAAAGCTGAAACTCACGCTCCCGCCCTGGGCATCGACGCCGCGCAGGACGACGCCAACGGTCGTTCCCCTGGGGATCGTGAGGGCTCCAGGCTGCTGGTCCGGTGGGGGGTACCGCCCGTCCCCTCCCACTGGGATTTCGGGCCGCTGGGCCCCGGCGGATCGGATCCCAGCGTCAGCGACAACGACGATCCCGGACGGAGGGCCTGGGCGACCACGGTGCGCGCTTGACCTGTGCCCTTCAGGCAGACCGTCGCGCCCGACTTGGTCGTACAGTCCAACGAGGATCTCGTAGCCGCCCCGCACGCCCCCACCGTGATCGCGGCCCCTGTGAGGATCGCCACGAGTGGGCCCAAGTGCCGGCGCCATGCTTGCCACAGGTGCCGCGTCATGCGTCCTCCTTCGACAGGCCCTAATGGAGAGCACGATACCGGGGGGGACTTGTGTCAAGGGCCGGGCGCCTGCAGGGTGGACGCCAGCGGGCTGGTGCTGGTATGCGTGGGGTGACGGCCCACGTGCGCCGGCCGGCGCGCCGGCCACAGGGCCAGCGCCAGCAGGACCATGAGAGGGGCGGTCCCCGGGTCGGTGCCGTCGCCGCCGAAGATGGTCCCGAAGTACTGGAAGGTCACCCAGTAGAGGGCGGACAGGGCGATGCCGGCCCCCAGGGCCCAGCGCCGGCCGACCCGGGCGAGCACGCCCAGTCCCACCACCACCTCCAGGCCGCCGAGGCCGGCGGTGACCGCGACCGGGTGGGCCAGGACCACGGCGTCGGTGTGGCGGGCCACGGCCAGCAGCCAGCCGGGCTGGTCCAGGGAGTACTCGCCCACGTTGGCGCTGAGCACCTGGCCGGGGGGGAAGCTCCACGGGAGGTGCAGTAGGGCCTGGCCGGCCCACAGCACCACCCAGGCGGCCAGTCCCGCCCGCTTGGCCACGGGCGGCTCCCGGCCGGCGCCGGCGCCCGGGTCGAGGGCCAGACCGCTGCTATGTGGGCCGATCGCCGGGGCGGCGGGACTCCGGTCAGCCGCCGGGCCGCCGGCGCTCTGGCGCCGGCGGGGCCAGGCCAGCAGGCCGAGCAGGGGGTAGTAGAGCACGGGGCCGGGAGAGCCGGCGGCGAGGAGGGCGAAGCCGGTGGGCAGGGTCCCGAACCCCTCGCCCACCCACCAGATGGCCAGCGCCCAGGGGACCGAGGCGACGATGGCGGCCCTGGCCCAGCGGTCCCTCCCACCCCGAGACAGCACCAGGGCGGCGCCGATGGCCACCTGGACGGCCACGAACACGGCGTTCCAGGCGGCGGCGTGGGCGGCCACCACGCCCACCGCCCAGAAGATGGAGTGGTTGACCCCCTGGGGCTCGCCCATGACCGACTGGGCCAGCTCGTCGCGCCACCAGCCGGCGGTAAAGAAGTGAGGCTGGGCCTGCAGGCCGGCGTCGACCAGCCAGAGGACGCCTAGCGCGGCGCGCACCTGCCGGCGGTCGAGGGTCACCCGACCGTTGTACCGGCTGCCAGGGGGGACGTTGCGGATTGGCGACCGCTAAGCGGTCGCTAGACTCAGGCGGAGACGACGCCCCCGAGCCCGCCCCCGACGACGCCGCCGTCTAGATCCCGCCCACGGCCCGTAGGCCTGGCTCCGGGACCTACGCCAGTCGGCTATTTCACCATCGCTGGGACGCCCCCTCCGAGGACGTGAGAGTTGGGCGCGCGAATCGCGCACGCCCCGAGGACGTCCGCGAGCGAGGGCGCTCTCCGAAACGAGCGCCTGCACTGCGTGTTTCCGAGACGAGACGAGCGAGAGCGGACGACGGGATTCGAACCCGCGACCCTCACCTTGGCAAGGTGACCGACGCCGACGTGGCCGTATCGTCGTTCTGACAACGGCGCAGCTCACGGGCCCTTTTTGCTTGACCGATGGTGACCGACTCAGACCCCTCGTGCGCGATGCTTCGCGCACGAATCGCGCACGACACGTAGCAGGGCGAAGGATCTGGGGCCGATGACGTGCTCGGTACGCTCGCTTGGATGCGCCCCGCTCGACTCCTCGAACGGATCCTGCAGGGCGCCGCCGGCAACGTCGATCTCGGCGACCTAGTCACCCTCCTCGTGGCGCTGGGCTTCACCGAGGTGGGCGGGAAGGGCAGCCACCGGGTGTTCGCCAAGGCCGGGGTGACCGAGCTGGTCAACCTCCAGGAGTCGAGGGGTCAAGCCAAGGCGTACCAGGTCCGGCAGGTCGTGGCGCTCGTTCGCCGGTACGATCTGCGCTTGGAGGACGACCGATGACGGGCTATCCGATCGAGGTGCACTGGAGCGACGAGGACGAGGCCTGGATCGCGGATGTCCCCGACCTCCCCTACTGCAGCGCTCACGGTGCCACCCCCCACGAGGCCGTCGCCGAGGTCGAGGTGGCGGCCGAGGCGTGGATCGAGGCGGCGCGTGCGACGGGCCGTGAGGTGCCGAGCCCGTCCCCCCGGGCCATCCGAGCCTGATCCGAGCGGACAGCCTCCGCCCACGTTTGGCCTCCGTGTTGCTCAGCTCGTCGGCGTCCAGAACGCCGAATCTGGGAGCACATGACGGTCGCACGAGGGCGTTCCATTGCGAGCGACCTGCTACTCCTCCTCCTGCTCCCCCCCCCTCCTCCTCCTCGCCCCCACCCCCCCGCCCGTGTCGAAGTGCTCCTCGGTAGAAGGCTCGATAGTGTCCGGGGCCGGCGGAATGACTCGCACACTGCCTGGATCAAAGTCACCGGTCTCGAAGTCTTCAACTGAAGCCCGTACCGTGAGCGTGCGGCGCAGTCCGCTGAGCCCGCCAATGTGAATCCCGTGCTCCTTTGAGAGTCGATGCATGTCACCACCGCGCACTTCAGCGATCCGGAGTGTAAGGTAAAGAGGGAGATTTCGTGAAAGGGCAGCAACGGATATTGGTGGTGAAGAGCGGAGAACAAGAGAATGAGATTGAAGATAGGTCGGACAGAGGGCGGTATACGTTCGTCCTCTGCATTGAGGTGATTGTTATGATGGCTTATGATAAAGCATCCTTTTTTGCGGACACCGGATGGTTGGCCAGGATCGAAGCGGTCGTTGGTTCGGAAGTGGAGGCGTTTAGTCTGCGGATTGACGCTTCTATTGCTGACTCGACACGCATGTGGGCGCTGCTAACCATTTTGGCCCACCACGTTGTAGAGGCTCAGGATCCGTGGACATGCACGCCTGAGAGCCTTCGCAGGAGGGCCGGTGCCTCCTCGCACGTGCGGATGAGGATGGTGAGTATGGTGGTTCCCGAAGATCACGCGTCAACGATTTTTGAGCCTCTTGAGTACGGCGAGGTGGAACGGTCGGAGAAGCCGCTAGCAGCCTTCAAGCATGTTAAACGTCTTGTCGCCGCTCGGTTTCTCGAAGAAGTGGGTAGACTGTCGTTATAAATTGGTGCGACGGTGGAGTTTGGAATCCGGTTTCTGTGCGCCACCTCGGTATGTATGACGCGGTGGTGACCATGGACACCGTCACGTTGATCCGCTCGGCGATCCGGGGTCTGCTCAAGGTGGCCGACGTCGATCTCGAAGCAGAGTTGCGAGCGGCGATGGCCAGCGGCGATGACTATGCCAGCGCGGCCAAGCCGCTCATCGACTGGGACGACCGGGCGGAGCGTGAGACGCTGATCGATACCCGCGCCAAGATGCCATGGCCGCTTTGGTGGTCTTGGAGGGGTGGACCCTCAGAGTCGAGGTGAGCTCGGCGGGCGAGCTTCTGGCCCGGGTGGTCGGCCAGGACCTCGATTGTGGCGATGACGGGGTGTTCCGTATCGCCCGGCGGGTGGCGCCGGATCGGGTGCTATCGACGATCGATCGTCACCACCTGCCCCGTCAGCAAGCCGATTCACACCAGCCACCTAGTCTGGCTCTCGGTGACGCGGGCCTCGATCTGCGTCGAGTTGAGCGGCGTGGGGGCGGCGGTTCCGACCTGTGCCGGACGGCTCGGCGCTCTCGTCGGGGCGAGAGTGCTGAGCCGCACGTCGACGGGTGAGCGATCCGCGGTACGCCTCGAGGTCCCCTGCGAACCGACGATGGATCTCGCACCCATCGTCTGTCAGATCTCGTGGTGGAGCGGTCCAGGCTGGCAGGACCGGGCTGGCAGCGAGGCGGCGGTGCAAGCCCTGGTCGGCCTGATGCACCTCCACGGCCTCGATGCCGGCCGGCCCCGCCGGCTGGGCCTCGAGGTGGCCTCGGTGGCGGCGGGACTGATCGCCAGCCAGGGCGTGCTCGCCGCCCTCGTTGCCCGTGGGCGCGGCCACCCGGTCGGGCGGGTGACCACGTCGGTGGTCCGGGCCGCCCTGGTGCTGGTGTCCCAGTACGTGGCCCGCGCCACCGGCGCGACCTCGTGGGGTGACTGGGTACCCCTGGAGGCGGGCGACAGCGACGGGCCGGGACCCCCCTTCCCCACCGCGGAGGGGGCCTGGGTGGAGCTCGAGACGCTGTCGACCGACGCCTGGCGGGCGTTCTGGACAGCGGCCGGGGTGGAACCGGCCACCACGTCGCGGGCATGGACGGCGTTCGGGCCCAGGTACTCGACGGGGTCGTGCTCCCTGCCAGGGGCCCTGAGCGAGGCCACAAGGCGGATGTCCCTCGAAGCGCTGACTGATCTGGCGGCGGCTACGGGTGTCAGCGTCTGCCGCCTGCGGGCCTACGGGGAGCTGTCGAGCGAGCCTGAGCTGATGGCCGAGCGATATCCAGCGGTGCGAGCCGGCGCCGCCGGCGCCGCCCGGCCGCCCACACCAGGGATCACCGGCGCCCCCCTGCACGCTGTGACGGTCGTCGAAGCGACCAGCCGGGTCCAGGGCCCGCTGGCCGGCCAGCTACTGCGCATGCTCGGGGCCAGGGTCATCCGGGTGGAACCGCCCGGCGGGGACCCGGCCCGGATGGTGGCGCCCATGGCCGGCGCCACCGGCGCATTTTTCGCCAGCGTGAACCGGGGAAAGGAAGGGGTCGAGCTGGACCTGGGCGATCCTCGCGCCCGAAACGAGCTGATAGACCTGGCGGCCCGGGCCGACGTCTTCCTCCACAACTGGCGTCCGGGCAAGGACGTGGAGTGGGGGCTCGATGCCGAGCGGCTCAGCCGGGCGAACCCGGCCCTGGTCTTCGCCGGCGCATCGGGCTGGGGCCGGGCCGCGGCCTCCTGCCCTTCCCTTGGCATGGAGTACCTGGTCCAGGCCCGCACCGCTCTTGGCGAGGGCCTCAACCCGATGGGCGAGGCCCCCTTCGGGTCGCGGCTGCTCCTGGTCGACTGCCTCGGCGGCCTGATCCTCGCCGAGGGAATCCTGACAGGACTGTGGAGGAGGTGGGCGACGTCCAAGGGGCAAAGGGTCGACACCTCGTTGCTGGCCGGGGCCATGGCCCTCCAGGCTCCGGTGCTCGAGCAGCTGGCGGCCGGGCAGCGCACCCCCGGGCACGGCCGCCCGACCTGGGGGGTGTTGGACCGGCCGTTACTGGCGGCGGATGGCTACATGGTCATCAGCGCCGACGGGCCCGGCCGTCTCGACGATCTGGGGCGCATCTGTGGGACGCCCCGTCTGGTCCCCACTGGCGAGTCCGTCGCCGAGTCCGTCGCCAGCGTCCTGGCTGACCGCCCTATCGGGGACTGGGAAGGACTCTGTGTGGCGCATGACATCCCATGCTCGGGTGTCACGACCGACCTGGCCGCCCTGGCCCGGGACCCACGGGTCTCGGGGCTGTTCGAGCCGATCGGCGGCCAGGCCCGCGCTCCGAGACAGCCGTGGGACTTCTACGACCGATGACTTGACACCCTGGTGCGAACGTCCTAGTCTTCGGCGGGGAACACTCAACAGTGGGAGGTGGGGGTTCCATGCTTTTCCATATTGTCGCAGAGCACTCAGCGCAGGATTGCCCGATGGCCCAAGGGGTCGGCGACGAGGCGTTCACCGACACACTGGGCCGGATGGCGGCCAAGCAGTGGGAGTCCGACTGCGGGGTGACCGTCCACTCCATGCTCGTCTGCGCTCCCGAGCACAAGTTTTTCTTTGTCCTGGAGGCGCCCACCTTCGAGAGCGTCGTCGCCTTCTACCGTCCGATCAAGTACCTCGGCGCCGCCGAGGTGACCGTGGTCCTGCCCCTTGAGAGGGCCTGAGAACAGATATCGACGAGGTCGTTGCCATGGATCTGCACAGGAACAATCGGATCAAGGTCGGCGGGAGCGGTCGGGCGGTCGCCGCCGTGGCCGCCGTGGCCATAGGGTTGGTGGTGGTGGCCTCGGGCTTGGCCTATGCCTGCACCACCCTCACTTCCATCACCCTGTCCCAGTCTCAGGTCCACGTCGGTAGCAGCGCCGATGTCGTCGTCAGCGGGACTGGCTTCGCCGGCCCGTCGGCTGCCACCCCCGCCGTCCAGCCTGTGATGTTGTACTGGAACTCCGTGGCCGGCACGCCTCTGGCGTCGGCCACCCCGGATTCCACCGGTGCCTTCACCGTGTCGTTCTCGGTGCCGGCGGTGAGCGCTGGCAGTTACGTCGTCGTCGCCAAGCAAGCCAACGCAGACGGCACGCCGGTGCACGGGACACCGGCTCGGGCCCCGATGGTCATAGTGGACATCGCCTCGGTTGCCCAGCCCGTACCTGCTCCGGTGGCCGCTCCTGCTCCGGTGGCCGCTCCTGCTCCCGTGGCCGCTCCTGCTCCGGTGGCCGCGCCGGCTCCGGTTGCCCAGCCCGCTCCTGCTCCGGTGGCCGCTCCTGCTCCGGTTGCCCAGCCCGCTCCTGCTCCGGTGGCCGCGCCGGCACCGGTGGCCACGCCGGCACCGGTGGCCACGCCGGCACCGGTGGGCCAGGAGCAGGCCAACCCCGCCGCGGTCGAGCCCCAGCCGAGCGCACCGGTCGCCCCGCCGGCCGTGGCACCGACCGTTGTCCCGCCGGCGCCCCAGGTCCAGACCGGACCCGTCGCCCCCGGCGACCGAGGACCGGTGAGCGCGCCCCTTCGCTTTGCCTCCCCCAGCCACCGGCTCGCCACCCCGTCGGCCGGAGGGACCTCGCCGCTGGTCATCGTCCTGGTGGTCGTCGGGCTGCTCGCCGTGCTCGGGGGTGGCTACACGCTCCTGCGGGCCCGCCGGACTCCCCTGCCCCGGGTCCAGCCTGACCTCGCCGGTCAACTGACGCTGCCCGCCGGCACCAATCCGCCCGCCGGCGACGACGCCGGAGGCCCCGGCGACGACCAGCTCGTCGAGGTGGGCGCCGGCTCGCGCTGAGCACGCCAACCGCATTTAGCGGCTGTACTAAAGACGAGCGTTGCTTCGTTTACTCCGTTGAGGTCTTGACCAGCGTGAATACTCAAAAGTCAGTCAACGAAGCAACGCTCGCCTTGGTAGGCGGGTAACAGATCCGTCGCACGGTCGCGCACCAGAGCAACTGCCACGAGAGGGTCTACCAATGTCGAAGGTGTCTGCACGGGTTCGTCGCTGCGGGGTGGCCTGTGCCGCTCTCTTGGCCCTCATGGTGCCCGTGGCCGGCACGGCCGGCGCTCAGGTCCACGCCGCCAGCGCGATGACCCCGCCCAACGTGGCGGTGACCGACAGCCAGTTGCTGTCCTACCAGGGGCCGGCGCTGGCCGTCGACCCGACCAACCCCGCCCACCTGGCCGTGTCCTACTCCGAAGGCAGCCAACAGGCCGCCTGTTACCTGGGGCAGTCGTTCGACGGTGGAGCGACATGGCACGACGTTGCCCTGGTTGGGCAGGGCGGCGTGATGGCCCTTCCCGCCGGTGAGAAGGGCTGCCTGCGCAACTCCCTCACCATAGCGCCCGACGGCACCCTGTACTTCGCCATCACCGCCTCCGCCCCGTCGTCTGGGGGTCCCCGCTCGGTCAAGATCTTCCTGCTCACCTCCACCGATGGTGGGGCGAGCTTCAGCGCCCCGGTTGCCATCGACACCCAGCCACTGCCCCCTCCCAACGTCGGGGACCAGGAGCCGAGAATGGCGGTCGACCCGGCCAGTGGCCGCTTGTACGTCGGTTGGCAGCAGGTAACCGGGAAGTTCGCCAGCGAGGCAATCCTGGTCGCCTCCTCCACCAACCACGGCCAGGGCTTCTCGGCGCCCGTGAAAGTGAGCCCTTCGAGCGAGGTCAACGGTGGCCTACAGAGTTTGACCGTCGGTGCAAATGGTCGGCTGTACGTCGACTACATCAACGACCTGCAAGGAGCCCCAGGCAAGCCGGTTCTCAACAACCTCGTGCAGGTTAGCACCTCGACCGACCAGGGTCAGACGTTCTCCGCCCCGGTCACTGTCTTCCAAGCGGCGATCTGCAACACCACAGCTGCCTGCCCCCCTGGCCTGGGGGCGTTGATATTCGACGTCCCAACCAGTATCTCGGTAACGGGCACCCCGGGCACCGTGGTCGCCACCACCAACACGTTGATGGGGCAGCAGGGCCGCGTCCTGTTCGCAATTTCGACTGACTATGGTGCCACCTGGAGTGTGCCCAGGGTCATCGGGGTGCCAGCCGGCCTCGGTTCGGACAGTCAGCTGACCCCCGCCGTGGCCGTGGCTCCGAACGGCCGGATCGATATCGTCTACTACGACATAAACGCAGCTGGCAGTTCGGAGAGCACCTACCTGACCTCCTCGGCCAACCAGGGCACGTCGTTCTCGGCGCCGCAGCTCCTGAGCAGCGTCGCCTCGAACCTCGACGTCGGCCCCGGGGGTGGCTTCGGCAACGACTCGTTCACCTCCAACCAGCTGGTCGCCTCCACCAACACCGCCACCTACGCGGCGTGGACCGACAGCCGTCGGGGTACCACGGTGAACGCCAAGACCGACATCTTCTCGGCCACGGTCCCTGCCACCGGGGCCGGCTACCACCTGGTGGCCTCCGACGGCGGCATCTTCTCCTACGGTGACGCCTCCTTCTTTGGCTCGGCCGGCGCCCAGGTCCTCAACAAGCCCATCGTGGGCATGGCCGCCACCCCCGACGGCGGTGGCTACTGGCTGGTGGCCTCCGACGGCGGCATCTTCTCCTACGG
>JBOGGP010000002.1:0-31585 GCA_050744105.1 Acidimicrobiales bacterium | reverse complement strand
CCCCACCACCCTCGACCGCAGCCAGGAGATCGCCAGGCTGCTGAGCGGACACGACCCCGCCAGCGGCCCCGCCGGCCAGGCCCGCCGGACCGAGGCGTTGCGGGTGGAGATCCTGGCCTTGTGGCAGACCTCGATGCTGCGGGCGTCACGCCTGCGGGTACGCGACGAGATCAACCAGGCCCTGGCCTTCTTCGAGCTGTCCCTGCTGGCCGAGGTCCCGGACCTGCACCGGCGTCTCGAGGCGGAGGTGGGCGTCGCCATCGCTCCGCCGGTGCGCATGGGCACCTGGATCGGGGGCGACCGGGACGGCAACCCCTTCGTGGTCGCCGACGTCCTTGCCTACGCCTTCGAGCGCCAGGCAACCGTGGCCCTTGGTCACCACCTCGACGCCCTCAGCCGGCTGGCCGTGGCCCTGTCCATGTCGGCCACCCTGGTCCAGGTGACCGACGAGCTCATCGGGCTGGCCGCCGGGTCGGGCGACCAAAACCCCTTCCGCGGCGACGAGCCGTACCGCCGGGCCCTCAACGGGATGCTCGCCCGGGTGGCCTCGACCGCTCGGCAGCTTACCGGGGCCGTGCCCGGGGCGCCGCCCCAAGCCCAGCTCGCTCCATACGCCAACCCCGCCGAGCTGGCCGACGACCTGCGCACGGTCGAGCGCTCTCTCGCCGGCCACGGTTCGGCCCGTCTGGCCGAGGCCTGGGTGGCCCCGGTACGCCGGGCGGTGGAGACCTTCGGCTTCCACCTCTGCGGGATCGATCTGCGCCAGAACTCCGAGATCCACGAGGTCGTGGTCGCCGAGCTGCTGGCCCGGGCCGGGGAGGGCGACGGTTACCTGAGCTGTGGCGAGGCCAGACGGGTGGCTTGGCTGGGCGCCGAGCTGTCCCGGCCCCGGCTGCTGGCCAGCCAGTTCGTCTCCTACAGCGAGCAGGTGGAGACGGAGCTGGCCGTGCTGGCCGAGGCGGCCAGGGCCGTCGGCCGGTTCGGGTCGGCGGCGGTTCCGAGCTACGTGGTCTCCAAGTCCCAGTCCGTGTCCGACCTGCTCGAGGTCCTGCTCCTGCTGCGCGAGGTCGGGCTGTGCCGGGTGGGCGAAGACGGTGGCTGGGAGTGCCCGCTGCGGATTGTCCCCCTCTTCGAGACCATCGACGACCTCGCCGCATCCGGGCCGATCCTGGCCGAGCTGCTGGCCATGCCCAGGTGGCGCTCGATGCTGGGCCGCCAGGGCAACCGCCAGGAGATCATGGTCGGCTACTCCGACAGCAACAAGGACGGCGGCTATCTCACCTCCAACTGGGCCCTCTACCGGGCGGAGAGAGACCTGGCCGCCGTGGCCCGGGCGTCGGGGACGGGACTGGCCCTGTTCCACGGCCGGGGAGGCGCGGTGGGCCGCGGCGGCGGGCCAGCCTACGCCGCCATCGTGGCCCAGCCCTCCGGCGCCGTCCAGGGTGCAGTCAGGGTAACCGAGCAGGGCGAGGTGGTAGCCGCCAACTACTCCGACCCCGACCACGCCCGACGCAACCTGGAGTCTCTGGTGGCGGCGACCATCGAGGCCAGCGGGGCGGACATCGAGGCGCTCGGGACCGGTTCGGCTCGGGCCTACGAGGTGATGGACGACCTGTCGGGGCGGGCGCAGGCGGCCTACCAGGATCTGGTCTACCGTACGCCGGGCTTCAACGACTGGTTTCGGGCGGCGACACCGGTGGGCGAGGTGTCAGAGCTCAACATCGGCAGCCGGCCGGCTTCGCGGCGGCCCTCCGAGGCCATCGCCGACCTGCGGGCCATACCCTGGGTTTTCAGCTGGAGCCAGTGCCGGCTCATGCTGCCCGGTTGGTTCGGGACCGGCGCCGCGCTCGCTGGCTGGCTCGGCGACGGCGGTCCCCTCGACGAGTTGCGCCAGCTGCACGACAGGTGGCCCTTTCTCCGCTCCGTCCTCTCCAACATGGCGATGGTGCTGGCGAAGAGCGATCTGGCCATCGCCGCCCGTTATGCCTCCCTGGTGCCCGATCCGACCTTGCGGGAGTCGGTGTGGGGCCGGCTGGTGGAGGAGCACCACCGCAGCGTGGCCATGCTGCTGGCCGTCACCGGGAGGGACGAGATACTCGGCGACAACCCCGCCCTGGCCCGTAGCCTGCGCAACCGGGTGCCCTACCTGGACCCCCTCAACCATCTCCAGGTCACCCTGCTGCGCCGGTGGCGGTCCGGCGACAAGGACGAGCGCATCCGTACCGGGATCCAGCTCACGCTCAACGGGCTGGCCACGGGGCTGCGCAACAGCGGCTGAGGCTCCCGGGCCCGTTCGGCCGATGGCCGGTGGCCGACCGACGGCCGACCGATGGCGACACCCGCAGCGGCCGGCGCCCGGACCGGATAATCTGGAAGGCCAGGGCCCGGGGAACGAGGGGTGAGCAGGCACCACCATGACCGAGGAGATGACGGCTTCGTATGCCCGCAACGTGGGCGAGAGGCTCCGAGACATACGTCGCCAGCAGGGCCTGGCCCTGCAGGCCGTCGAGGAGCGCTCCGGGCGTGAGTTCAAGGCGTCGGTCCTCGGCGCGTACGAGCGGGGGGAGCGCATAATCTCGGTGCTGCGCCTGCAACGACTGGCAATCCTCTACGGGGTTCCTGTCGACCAGCTCCTGCCTCGCGACGGCATCGGCGTCATCGACAACAGCCGGGACGGGACGTCGCCGGGCGCCCGGGACAACGAGACGGTGACCATAGACCTGGCTCAGCTCGAGGGTCTCGACGCCCCCGAGCGCAATGTCCTGCTGCGCTATGTCCACATGATCCAGGTCCAGCGGGGCGACTTCAACGGGCGGGTGCTCACCATCCGGGCCGAGGACATACGTGCCCTGGGCCGGGTCTTCGAGCGGGACGAGGCGGGGATGCGCATCCGCCTGACCGAGCTGGGCGTCCGCCTCTAGGAAGCTGGTTCCTTCCGGAATAGTTGCGTCCGCAAGCACGTTCCAACGACCAGGACGCCTCAAAAGGAAGCGCCCCAAAAGGAAGAAGGTCAACGTTGCCCGCTGTCACAGTCGACGACATCCTGACCCTGCCCTCGCTCCGACCGCCGGCTGGGTCCAGGACCCAGGCCCAGACCAGACCGGTCGCCACGGTGACGACGGCCCCCTCCGGTCTGGAGGGCGAGGGCTTCCCGGTCCGCCGGGCCTTTGCCGGCGTGCCCCTGGTGGATCTCGACCCGTTTGTCCACATGGACCAGATGGGCGAGGTGGAGTACGCCCCGGGCGAGCCCAAGGGGACCCCGTGGCACCCCCACCGGGGGTTCGAGACGGTCACCTACATGATCGACGGAACCTTCCAGCACCAGGACTCCACCGGTGGGGGCGGCCTCATAACCAACGGCGACACCCAGTGGATGACGGCGGGCGCCGGCATCCTGCACATAGAGAAGCCGCTGGAGCAGCTGGTGGCCAGCGGCGGGCTCTTTCACGGCGTGCAGCTCTGGGTAAACCTGCCCTCCGCCGACAAGTTCGTGCCCCCTCGTTACCAGGACCTTCGCGCCGCGGGGGTCGCCCTGGTCCGCTCGCCTGACGGCGGCGCCCTGGTCAGGGTGATCGCCGGTGACGTCGAGGGGGAAGGCACCATCCACCGGGGCCCGGGGCGCAGCCACACCCCGATGGCAATGGTCCACGCCACCCTCAGCCCGGGGGCCCGCCTGGAGCTTCCCTGGAGAGCGGACTTCAACGCCCTCGTCTACGTCCTGGCCGGTCAGGGCACGGCAGGCGACGAGCACGCCCCCATCGGCGGCGGGCAAATGGCCGTCCTCGGCGCCGGCGACATGGTGGCTGTGGCCGCGCCGGCGGCGCAGGATCAAAGTACCCCCGCCCTCGAGATCCTCGTCCTCGGGGGCAGGCCCATCGGTGAGCCGGTGGCCACCTACGGCCCCTTCGTCATGAACACACGAGCGGAGCTGGCCCAAGCCTTCGAGGACTTCGAGAAGGGCCTGATGGGCGTGGTCCCGGCCGGCGGCACCGGCTAGGACCTGGCCAGCGCCCGGCCCGCATGCGATAGAGCGGGCGGGGCAGCCACAATGGGCAGGTGACCGCCGCCCCAGCCGACGAGCGGGCTGGACCGAGCGCCGGGGGACCGAGCGCCGGGGGACCGAGCGCCGGGGGACCGAGCGCCGGGGGACCCAGCGCCGAGGATCTGCGGCGCGCCGTCCGCGCAGGTGTCACCCGCCCGCTGAAATGGCGCAAGGCCCAGCTCCAGGCCATGGTCCACATGCTCGACGAGCGCAAGGCGGACCTGACCCGGGCCCTGACCGCCGACCTGGGCCGGCCGCCGTTCGAGGCCTGGCTGACCGACCTGGCCCCCATCCGCTCCCAGGTCGTCCACCTGATCGATCACCTCTCGACGTGGGCGGCACCCGAGAAGGTCAGGGTGCCGGCCAGGAGCAGGCCGGGGCGGGCCTGGGTGGTGAGCGAGCCGCTCGGCGCCGTCCTGGTGATGGCCCCGTGGAACTACCCGGTCCAGCTCCTACTGCTGCCCGCCGCCTACGCCCTGGCCGCCGGCAATGCCGTGTGCGCCAAGCCGTCGGAGCGGGCGCCGGCCACTTCCGCCGCCCTCGCCACCTTCGGGCCTCGCTACCTGGACCCCGAGGCGGTAAGCATCGTGGAGGGCGGTCCCGAGGAGGCCTCCAGGCTGCTCGAGCAGCGCTGGGACCACATCTTCTTCACAGGCAGCGCGGCGACGGCCCGGACGGTGATGGCGGCGGCGGCCCGGCACCTGACCCCGGTGACCCTCGAGCTCGGAGGGAAGTGCCCGGCCATCGTCAGCCGCGACGCCGATCTCGACGTGGCCGCCCGGCGGATCGTGTGGGGCAAGTTTCTCAACGCCGGCCAGACCTGCGTGGCCCCGGACTACGTCGTGGTCGAGGAGCAGGTCGAGCACGACCTGGTCGACCGAATGGTCAAGGCCGTCGGTGACCTCTACGGGCCCGACCCCCAGACCTCACCCGACTACGGGCGCGTCGTCGACACCACCCGGCTCGCCCGCCTGGTCGGCCTGCTCGACAGCCTCACCACCAGCACGGTGGTGACCGGCGGGCAAAGCGCGGTCGAGTCCTGCTACCTGGCTCCCACCATCCTCACCGGCAGCACGTGGCAGGAGCCCATAATGGCCGGGGAGATCTTCGGTCCGATATTGCCTGTGATCCGGGTAGGAGGTCTGGACGAGGCCATCGCCATGGTCAACTCTCACGAAAAGCCACTCGCTGTCTACGTCTTCTCGGGTGATCCCGACATCGTGGACCTCGTCGTCGCGTCCACGTCGTCGGGCGGGGTGTGCGCCAACGGCACCGTGGTCCAGCTGGCCGTGCCCGACCTGCCATTCGGGGGAGTCGGCCACAGCGGCATGGGGGCCTACCACGGCCGGGCCGGCTACGACACCTTCTCCCACCGCAAGTCGGTCCTGGCCCGCTCGACCCGCTTCGACTCGTCGCTGGTCTATCCACCCTACGGACGGCTCAAGCGCTGGGTGCTGGAGCGGGCCCTGTGATGTCGCTGCGGTCCCCCGCCAGCGCCGCGCCCGCCGGCGAGCCCGAGGGCAGATGCCTCTCCCTGTCGGACGTGGTGGCTCGCACCGGCGTGCCGGCCAGCACGATCCACCACTACCGCAAGGCCGGTCTGGTGCCCCGTGCCGAGCGGGTGGCGACCAACCGGTTGTGCTACGGCGAAGACCACGTCCAGGCGTTGCTGCTGATCAGGACGCTCAGGGAGAGTCGGGGCCTCTCCCTCGACAGGATCGCCGTGGTCCTGCCTGAGCTCAGGGCCCGGTCCGCCAGACTGGCTCCCCCCAGGTTGGACGAGGTGCTGGACCGGCTGGCCGGCGATGCCCGCCGGCGGCTGCTCGACGTCGCCATCGCCCAGTTCTCCACCTACGGCTACGCCAAGGTGACGATCAGCGCCATCGCCTCCCGAGCGGGGATGGCCAAGGGGACCGTCTACCGCCATTTCCAATCCAAGGAGGAGCTGTTCGCCGCCGTGGTCGACGACCTGGTCGACGACACGGCCCGGCAATTCGCCGCCGCCATCGACGGCCTCGGCGGCCCCGAGGGGCTCGCCGCCAACCCCGAGAGGGCGTCGCTGGTCTTCGCCCGGTTGGTGGCCAAGGCCATGCCCATCCTCCTCGAGGTCGGGGTACGGGCGGCCAAGGGCCACGACGGCAGCGACACCATGGCCCGCCAGGTCCTGCGCAAGCTGGCCGGCGCCGCCGGCCGGCCGCTGGCCGGCGACGCCATCACCTCGGGTCTGGCTGTCCTGCGCGACGCCTTTGCCACCGTGCTCGAATGGGCTGTCCGACCGGAGTGGCCCCCCGAGGCCGAGGCCGGCTCGCCCGCCTGATCACCCGCACTGGCCCGCCTGGCACGTCGGTCCGAGGGAGGTGCGGGTGGCCCAGGGCGCCGGCGCCAATGCGGTGACCGGCGCAGCGGTCGGAACCCGTGGCCAACGTTTGCCGCCGCCGGAGGCCGGTTCATATCTAGGATGACCGCGCGGTCACCCGATTGGACATGAGGACGCCCCAGACGATGTCGACCAAACTTCTGTCGACCCAGACCCGGTCGACCCAGACCCGGTCGACCCAGACCCGGTCGACCCAACCGCCGGCGACCCAGATCCAGCCGCCGGCGACCCCGCCGGCGGCGGCTGGAGCGGCGGGGGCCGGAGCGGCGGCGCACCCGCCAACCACGACCGCCCGCCCGCCCGCCGGACTGCCCGGAGTCGACGAGGTCGCCGGCCGGGCAGGTCAGGAAAACTTCCCGGTGGCGCTGCGGCTCCTTCCCCGTGCCCGACGGCAGGATCTCATGTCGATCTACGGCTTCGCCCGCCTGGTCGACCAGATCGGAGACGCCTACCCCGGCGACCGGCTGGCTGCTCTCGACTGGCTCGACGGCCAGCTCGACGCCGCCCTCGCCGGCGTCGAGCCAGCCCCCGCCCTCCATCGCCTGGTGGCCGCCGCCGCCGCTGTCGTCGCCGCCCACGGGCTGGACCCCCAGCCTCTGCGAGACCTGGTCGCCGCCAACCGCCAGGACCAGCTGGTCAAGCAGTACGCGACCTTCGAGGACCTGACCAGGTACTGCCGGCTGTCGGCCAACCCGGTGGGCAGGCTGGTGCTCGGCATCTTTGGCGCGGCCACCCCCGAGCGGGTGGCCTGGTCCGACGATGTGTGCACCGGCCTCCAGCTGGCCGAGCACTGGCAGGACGTGGCCGAGGACGCCGCCGCCGGCCGGGTCTACCTGCCCGCCCAGGACCGGCAGCGCTTCGGGGTAGAGGTATCCGACCTGCTGGCGTGCCCCGCCCCCTGCGTCGCACGCGCCCTGCTCGCCTTCGAGGTGGCCCGGGCTCGGACGTTCCTGGCCGCGGGCACCCCCCTGGTGTCGTCCCTGCGCGGCCCGGCCCGGCTGGCCGTGGCCGGCTTCGTCGCCGGCGGCCTGGCTGCCCTCGACGGCGTCGCCGCCGCCGGCTTCGCCGGGCCGAGCCGTCCCGCCCCCCGCCGCGTCGCCGTCCATGCCGTCGCTGTGTTGCGGGCCAGCCCGGTCGCCGGCCGGTCATGAAGCTCGACCTGGCCTACTCCCGCTGCGAGGCGATCACCCGGTCCGAGGCCAAGAACTTCTTCTACGGGATCCGCCTCCTGCCCCCGGCCAAGCGCCGGGCCATGTCGGCCCTGTACGCCATCGCCCGGCGCATCGACGACATCGGTGACAGCATGGCGGAGCCCTCCGCCCGCCTGGCCGCCCTGGCCGAGACCAGGGACCGGCTGGCCAGCCTCGGCGACGACCCCGCCGCGGCCGGCGACGATCCGGTGCTCACCGCCCTGGCCGACGTGGCCCACCGCTTTCCGGTCCCGATGGGCGCCCTGGCCGAGCTGGTCGACGGCTGCGAGATGGACGTGCGCGGCACCAGGTACGCCACCTTTGAGGACCTGGTCGGGTACTGCCGGCGGGTGGCGGGCACCGTCGGGCGCCTGTCCCTCGGCGTCTACGGATGCCGTGACCCCGAGGGCGGGGCCAACCTGGCCGATACCCTGGGTATCGCACTGCAAGTGACAAATATTGTGCGAGACATTATCGAAGACCACGAGATCATGGGTCGGGTCTACCTGCCCACCGAGGACCTCGAGCGCTTCGGCGTGGGCTCGGACCTGACCGGGCCGGCCGAAGGTCTGGTGGCCCTCATCTGTTTCGAGACGGCCCGGGCCGACGAGTGGTACTCCCGCGGCCTGGGGCTGCTGCCGCTCCTCGACCGCCGCAGCCGGGCGTGCACGGCGGCCATGGCCGGCATCTACCGCCGGCTGCTCGAACGCATGCGCGCCGATCCCCTCGCCGTCCTGCGGGGCCGCACCGCGCTGGCCCCCTGGGAGAAGGCCGGCGTCGCCGCCCGGGCCCTCGCCTGGGGACAGGCGTGAGCACCCCCCGGGTGGTCGTCGTCGGCGGTGGGCTGGCCGGCCTGGCCGCCGCCGTGGAATGCGCCGACCGGGGCGCAGCGGTCACCGTGGTCGAGCGCCGGCCCCGCCTCGGGGGCCTGACCTGGTCGTTCCGGCACGAAGGCCGGTGGATCGACAACGGCCAGCACGTCTTCCTGCGCTGCTGCCAGGCATACCTGGGCTTCCTCGCCCGCATCGGATCGGCCGGGGACGTCGAGGTCCAGGAGCGGCTGGACGTGACCGTGCTGCGCCCGAGCCCGCACGAGGGGCCCCCGACCACCGCCCGCCTCCGGCGCGACAGCCTGCCGGCCCCGCTGCACCTGGGCCGGTCGCTGCTCGGCTACCGCCATCTGGGCGTGGCCGACCGGCTGCGCCTGGGCCGGGCCGCCCTGGCCCTGCGCCGGGCCGAGCTGGCCGATCCGGCCCTCGACACCCAGACCTTCGCCGGCTACCTGCGCGGCCACGGCCAGAGCGAGCGGTCGATCGAGGCCATGTGGGATCTCATCACCGTGCCGACCGTCAACCTGCCGGCCGGCCAGGCGTCGGCGACCATGGGGGCCAAGGTCTTTCAGACGGGGCTGCTCACCGACCCGGCGGCGGCCGACATCGGCTGGAGCCGGGTGCCGCTGGGGGTCCTGCACGGCGAGCGGGCGGCGCGGGCCCTGGCCGCGGCCGGGGCCGAGATCGCCCTGGAGGAACGAGTGGTCGCCATCGAGGAGGAGAAAGGCCCGGCCCGGCGGCTGCGGGTGCGCAGCGAGGGCAGGTCGATCGACGCCGACGCCGTGGTGGTGGCCGTGCCCCATCACGCCGTCAACGAGATCCTCCCGGCCCGCACCTTCTCGGCCCAGGGCAGCGTCGACCGCCTCGGCGTCTCGCCGATCGTCAACATCCATCTGGTGTACGACCGGCGCGTCACCGACCTGACCATGGCCGCCGCCATCGACAGCCCCGTCCAGTGGTTGTTCGACCGCAGCGCCTCCTCGGGCCTGGCGTCGCCGGGCCAGTACCTGGCGGTGTCCCTGTCGGCCGCCGGGGTCCAGGTCGGACGCCGGCCGGCGCAGATCGTCGAGGAGATCACCGCCGCCGTGGGCGCACTGGTGCCAGGCGCCCGGCGGGCCGAGGTGGTGGACGCCCTGGTCACCAAGGAGGGCCAGGCCACCTTCCGAGCCGCCCCCGGGACCCAGGCCCTCAGACCCGGCCCCGTGACCACTCGACCAGGCGTCGTGCTGGCTGGAGCCTGGACCGACACCGGGTGGCCGGCGACGATGGAGGGGGCCGTGCGCAGCGGCACCGCCGCCGCCCGGGCCGCCCTCGGCAGGGTCGCCATCGCCCGGCTCCCCGAGCCCGTGCTTGGACAGACCCGACTCCCTGAGGAGGTGGCGTGAACCGCTCGACCAGCGTAGGTGACGTCCTGGCCCGGGCCCGCGAGGCCATCGGGCCGGCCATGGCGGCGGCCATCGACCGCCTCCCGCCTGAGATCCGCAAGCTGGCCACCTACCACCTGGGCTGGACCGACGCCCTCGGCCGCCCGGTAGGGGCGCCCGGCGGCAAGGGGATCCGGCCTGCCCTCGCCCTCCTCTCCGCGGAAGCGGCCTGGGCCCCGACATCGGTGGGGGTGCCCGGCGGCATCGCCGTAGAGCTGGTCCACAACTATTCGCTGATCCACGACGACATCATCGACGGCGACACCGAGCGTCACCACCGCCCCACCATCTGGTCGATGTGGGGCGTGGGCCCTGCCATCATCGCCGGCGACGCCCTGGAGACGCTGGCCCACCAGGTCCTGCTCGAGCCGTCCGCAGCCACCGGGGCGGCGGCCGCTGCCGCCCTGTCGGCGGCGACCGCCGAGATGATCGCCGGCCAGGCCGACGACTTGGCCTTCGAGACGCGACGCAACGTGAGCGTCGAGGAGTGCACGGCCATGTCAGCCGCCAAGACCGGCGCCCTCCTCGGCTGCGCGGCGTCGATCGGCGCCATCCTGGCCGGAGCCCCCCAAGCCACCGTGGGGGCCCTGCGGGACTTCGGCCGCCACGTGGGCCTGGCCTTCCAGGCGGTGGACGACCTGCTCGGCATCTGGGGGGACCCGGCCCGGACGGGCAAGCCGGCGGGCGCCGACCTGCGCCAGCGCAAGAAGTCCATGCCGGTCACGTCCGCCCTGGCCGCCGGCGGCGACGAGGCCGAGGAGCTACGGGCCCTGCTGATCGGGCCGGCGGCGGTGGGTGAGGCCCCGCCCGAGCCGCTGCCCCCCCTCGACAGCGCCGCCGTGGACCGGGCCGCCTACCTGGTGGAAGCGTGCGGGGGCCGGGAGTGGACGGCCGTGCGAGCCAAGTCCCACCTCGACAGCGCCCTCGGCGCCCTCGAACGGGTCCGGCTGTCGGCGGTCACCCACCGGGAGCTGGCCGACATCGCCGCATTCGTGGTGGAGCGCACCACATGACCCCCGAGCCGGTGACCCCCGAGCCGGTGACCCCCGAGCCGGTGACCCCCGAGCCGGTGACCCCCGAGCCGGTGACCCCCGAGCCGGTGACCCCCGAGCCGGTGACCCCCGGCCAGGTCGACCTCCATGGGTCAGAGGTGGATCCGGCGACGCTGCGCTCGGCGCTGGCCCGGGCCACCGCCAGCCTGCTGGGGCGTCAGCACCCCGACGGCTGGTGGAAGGCCGAGCTGGAGACAAACGTGACCATGGACGCCGAGGATCTGCTCCTGCGTCATTTCCTCGGCATCGGCGACGCCAGGACGGCAACGGCCGCCGCCGGCTGGATCCTCAGCCAGCGACGGCCCGACGGGACCTGGGCCACCTTCTTCGGCGGCCCGCCCGACCTGTCGACCACGGTCGAGGCGTACGTGGCCCTCCGCATCGCCGGCCACCGCCCCGACGACTACCACATGGCCAAGGCGGCGAGGTGGATCAGGGCCAGCGGGGGCATGGAGGGGACACGGGTGTTCACCCGCATCTGGCTGGCCATGGTCGGGGTTGGCCGGTGGGCCGACCTGCCCGTCCTGCCCCCCGAGGTCATCTTCCTCCCGTCGTGGGCGCCGCTAAACATATACGACTTCGGGTGCTGGGCCCGCCAGACAATAGTGGCCCTGACGGTCATATTCGCCCACCGCCCGGCGCGCCCCCTGCCCTTCGAGCTGAGCGAGCTGGCCCGGGAGGGCCCGGCCCCCCAACCCTCCCCCCTGTCGGGGTCGGGGCGGGGATTCATGCTGCTGGACCGCCTGCTGCACCGCTACCAGGATCTGCCCGGCTGGGTACTGCCCAAGCGGGTCCTGCGGGCGGCCGCCCTGGGCGCCGCAGAGAGCTGGATCGTCCACCGGCAGGAGGCCGACGGAGGCTGGGGCGGGATCCAGCCGCCTCTGGTCTACTCGGTCATCGCCCTTCACCTCCAGGGCTATCCCCTCGACCACCCGGTGATGGCCGCCGCCCTGGCCGGCATGGAGGCCTTCATCCTCGACGACGCCCGGGGCCGGCGGGTCGAGGCGTGCCAGTCCCCGGTGTGGGACACCGCCCTGTCGGTGGTCGCGCTCAGCGACGCCGGGATCGGGCCCGACCATCCCGCCGTCGGCTCCGCCCGGCGCTGGCTGCTCGGCAAGGAGGTCCACAGCCGGGGGGACTGGGCGCAGCGACGGCCCCGGCTGGAACCGGGGGGGTGGTCGTTCGAGTTCGCCAACGTCAACTACCCCGACACCGACGACACCGCCGAGGTCGTCATGGCCCTGAGCCGGGCCGGCGTGGCACCCGGCGACGCCGCCCTGCGCCGGGGGGTCAACTGGACGGTGGGGATGCAGAGCCGGGGTGGCGGGTGGGCCGCCTTCGACGTCGACAACACCAGCGCCCTGTGCGCGTCGTTGCCCTTCTGCGACTTCGGCGAGGTCACCGATCCGCCCAGCGCGGACGTGACGGCCCACGTGATCGAGATGCTGGCCGAGGCGCCGGCCTCGCCGGCCATCGCCACCGCCCTGGCCCGGGGGCTGACCTGGCTGTCCGAGCAGCAGGAGGCCGACGGTTCCTGGTACGGGCGCTGGGGGGTCAACTACCTCTACGGCACCGGCGCCGCCTTGCCCGCCCTGGCCGCCGCCGGCGTCAAGGTCTCCGATCCGAGGATGCGCCGGGCGGTGACCTGGCTCGAGGCCCACCAAAACGACGACGGGGGCTGGGGTGAGGACATCCGGTCGTACGTCGACCGGGACTGGCGGGGCCGGGGACCATCGTGCGCCTCCCAGACGTCCTGGGCCCTCGTCGCCCTGGTGGCTGCCGGCGAGGCGTCCGGCGAGGCGGCCGGCCGGGGCATCGCCTACCTGATCGGCACCCAGCGGGAGGACGGGTCGTGGGACGAGCCGTACTTCACCGGCACCGGCTTTCCCTGGGACTTCTCCATCAACTACCACCTCTACCGCCTGGTCTGGCCGGTGATGGCCATGGGCCGCGCCGCCCGGGCCCGCGGCGGGCCGTCCGGATTGCCGGGGACCCCGCCGTGAGCGCCCCGCTGCTGGTCCTGACCCCGCTCGCCATCGAGGCCCGTGCGGTGGCGAGCGGCCTTGGCGTGCGCCCCCTGTCGGGCGCCGCCGCCGCCTTGGACCGGGCCGGCGGGCCCGCCGTGGTCAGGGCGGGGATGGGCCCGGCCGCCGCCGCCCGCTGCGTCGGGACCCTCGTGGCCAAGGTGTCAGGACCGGTCGTGGTGGCCGGCGTGGCCGGACACCTGGGCCAGGGCGCCTGGCCCGGGGACGTGGTGGTCGCCGACCGGGTCGTCGACGCCGGGGGGCGGGTGGTCGCCGGCCCCCTGGCCTCGGCTCCCCTGCTCGCCGGCGCCCTGGCCCGGGCCGGGCTGAGGGTGAAGGTGGGGCCGGTGGCCTCGGTGGAAGGGGTCGTGCGCGGCGGCAACGCCCGCCGGGCCCTGGCCGAGCGGGGCGCCCTGGCCGTCGACATGGAGTCGGCCTGCCTGGCCGGGGCCGGGTGGGCCGGCCCCGTGGCCGTGGTCAGGGTGGTGGTCGACACCCCCGAGCGCGAGCTGGTGTCGATGGCCACCATCGGGGGAGGCCGGGCCGCCCTGGCCACGCTGCGGCGGATGGGACCCGTCCTGTCGACATGGGCCTCGGCCGCCGGCGCCCGCCGGGTGGTCCTCGCCGGGCCCCGCTCCTTCTGCGCCGGCGTGGAGCGGGCGGTGACCACCGTGGAGCGGGCCCTCGACCGCTTCGGAGCCCCTGTCTACGTCCGGCGCCAGATCGTCCACAACGCCCACGTCGTGGCCGACCTCGAAGGGCGCGGGGCGGTCTTCGTCACCGAGCTCGACCAGGTGCCGTCGGGGGCTACCGTGGTCCTCTCCGCCCACGGGGTGGCGCCCCGGGTACGAGCCGAGGCCGGCGAACGAGGCCTACGGGTGATAGACGCCACCTGCCCGCTGGTGGCCAAGGTGCACCGGGAGGTCCGCCGCTTCTCCGCCGCCGGCTACCAGGTGGTCCTGGTGGGGCACCGCGGCCACGACGAGGTGGAGGGCACGCTCGGCGAGGACCCCGGGATCGCCCTGGTGGAGACCCCTGCCGACGTGGCCGGCCTGGCCCCCGGCGATCCCTCGATGGTGGCCTACACCACCCAGACCACCCTGGCCACCGACGAGGCCGCCGAGGTCGTCGCCGCCCTGGCAGGTCGGTTTCCCGGCCTGGTGGGCCCCGCCGCCGGCGACATCTGCTACGCCACCCAAAACCGCCAGGACGCCCTGCGGGCCATCGCCGGCCAGGTCGACCTGGTGCTGGTGGTGGGCTCGGCCAACTCGTCCAACACGACCCGGCTGGCCGAGGTGGCCCGGCGGGCCGGCACGCCAGCCGAGGTCATCGAGGACAGCTCGGCGCTCAAGCTGGAATCGCTGGTCGGGGCCCGCTGCGTCGGGCTTACCGCGGGGGCGTCGGCCCCCGATGCACTGGTCTCGGGGGTGCTCGGCGCCCTCTCCGGCCTCGGCCCTGTCGAGGTCGCCAACCACGACGTCACCACGGAAACGGTCCGCTTCTCTCTCCCTCCCGAGGTCCGCTAAACATGAGCATCCCCCTGCCCCAGAGCCTCAAGATAGGCGCCTACCTGGCCGGCCAACGCCTGGCCGGCCGGGACAAGTTCCCCCTCATCGTCGAGCTCGAGCCCCTTTTCGCCTGCAACCTGGCCTGCAGCGGGTGCGGCAAGATCCAGCACCCGACGGAGGTGCTGCGCCGGCGGCTGAGCGTGGACGACGCCGTGGCCGCCATCGAGGAGTGCCGGGCCCCGATGGTCTCGATCGCCGGCGGGGAGCCCCTGCTGCACCCCGACATCGCCGCCATGACCACCGCCCTGGTCGGCCGGGGCCGGTTCGTCTATCTCTGCACCAACGGTCTCCTGCTGGAACGCCGGCTCGACCGCTTCGGGCCGCACCGGCGGTTCTCGTGGGTGGTGCACATCGACGGGCTGCGCCAGCGCCATGACGCCTCGGTCAACCGCGAGGGCACATTCGACAAGGCGGTGTCGGCCATCCGGGCGGCCAAGGCGGCGGGCTTCACCGTGAACACCAACACCACCTTCTTCAACACCGACACCCCCGAGACCATCTGCGAGACGCTCGACTACCTGAACGACGAGCTCGGTGTCGACCAGATGATGATCTCGCCCGGATACGCCTACGAGAAGGCTCCCGACCAGGTCAACTTCCTTTCCACCCGCCGGTCCACCCAGCTCTTCGCCCAGGCCTTCGCCGGCGGCAACCGGCGCCGGTGGCGGCTCAACCACAGCCCGCTGTTCCTGGACTTCCTGGAGGGCAAGGCCGACTTCGAGTGCACCCCGTGGGGCATCCCCAGCTACTCGGTCTTCGGTTGGCAGCGCCCCTGCTACCTGATGGCCGACGGCTACGCCAGCACGTACCAGGAGCTCCTCGACACCACCGAGTGGGATCGCTACGGGCGAGGCAAGGACCCCCGTTGCGCCAACTGCATGGCCCACTGCGGCTACGAGCCCTCGGCGGTGATGGCCACCACCAGGTCGCTGCGCCAGAGCGTGCGCGCCGCGCTGAGCCGCTGAGGGGCTCGTTTGGCACGGGCGCTCGTTTGCCAGGGGGCGCTCGTTTGGCACGGGGCGCTTGAATGCGACCGGAGGGAGCGGGCGGCAGCACCGCTTCGGTCAGTAGCTCTTCGTTGAGCACCCTGGAGTCGGGATCCGATCGTCAACTGAAGCTCAGCGGCCGGCCAGGTCCTGGAGGAGGGCTCGCTGGTCGGTGTCGGACAGCCCGGCGCTGCGGGCCCGGTCGGGGTCGCGTGTGGTCTCCCAGGCGAGTGTGTCGGCTAGGGTCTCGGCGAGCGGGCGGGTGGCCAGTCCCGCTGCCCTGGCCTTGCCGGCGTCCCGGGTACTGAAGCCGGCCCATCCGAGGTCTCCGAGCCACAGGGGCAGGGAGCGTTCGCCCATCCCCGGCTGCACCTTTGCCCCTGCGGAGCAGTGTGTGTCGAGTACCTCGAAGCCGCTCTGGCCGCTAAGGGCCGCCGCGTCATCGTTGTCGAGCAGGCCGAGGTCGCGGACGACCTGGTGCGGGACATGGTGGAGAGTGATGCGGCCTTGTCCCGCAACGCCAGGTCGCGGCGCCGCCACAGCCGCTCCAACTCCGCCACAGGAATGGCCCGGGTCCGGTCGGGGCGCTCCCGGCACCGGTCCAGCTGCACCCCGAGAGCCTCGGGGAGCCATGCCCGCTTCTGGCAGAAGGCCACGAACGAGCCCAGGGTGGCCACCTGGCGGTTCCACGTCGCCGGCGCCGACTCCACCCACGGCGACGAGCCACCTCCACCAACGCCTCGACGCTCGCCTCCCCGATCTCGATCGAGGGGCCGACTTCGGCGACCATGACCTCCAGGCTCTGCCGGTACGACCGTACCGTCGTGACCGCCAGATCGGGTTGGGACAAGAAGGCGTCCACCGCCTGGGCCAGGCTCAACCGCTTCGCCGGACCCCCCGTCGTGCCTCCCACAGTCCCCTCCCGGTCCATATCGCACAGAACGCGTGCCGAAGCACCATAGGCAACGGGCGAAGGAGCCGCATCCCACTTGACCGGCCCACCCGTGCGGTCCCCCAGAGCCGCCGAGCCGTCCGGCCTTGCCCGGCCGCGCAGCATCGACACGTACTCCTCGGTGATCCCCAGCACCTATTTCGCAGCACACGGCCTACGGAAACGTCCAGGTCAGACGCCTATTCCACCACTACTCATGGAGGTCTGAGCCTCCACCAAACCCAGGCCGCATCACGGGTGCTCGTTTGGCACGGGGCGCTCGTTTGGCACGGGGCGCTCGTTTGGCACGGGGCGCTCGTTTGGCACGGGGCGCTCGTTTGGCACGGGGCGCTCGTTTGGCACGGGGCGCTCGTTTGCCAGGGCCGGCGAGAGGGTACCCATCTATGGAAGCGCACGGAACCTCCGGGCGCGGCGATCGAAAGGTTGATCTTTCATGGGACTCGGTACCAGCATCTTTCTGGTGGCGGTGGGGGCCATTTTGGACTTTGCCATTACGACGACCAACACGCATGGCATCGACATCAATACGATCGGCCTCATCTTGATGATCGTCGGGGCCTTCGGGATCGTGCTCTCGCTGTTCTTCTGGAATAGCTGGGGCGGCTTCGGCGGGGGCACGGGGCGGGGTAACACCGTGGTGCGCGACCCAGACTACGTGGTGCGCGACTCCCGACCGGTCGTCGAGCGGGATCCCTACCGCACCCGGTAGGGCCAACGAGTGCCCCCCAGGCCGGCGACCCACCTGGCGCCGTCGGGACGCCAGGTGGTCATCCAACACGGCGACGCCGCTGTGGCCGTCGTGGAGGTCGGCGGTGGCCTGCGGAGCTACCAGTTCGGCGGCGTGGACGTCCTCGACGGCTACGCCGTCGGGGAGATGTGCCGCTCGGGCCGGGGCCAGCTGCTGGTCCCCTGGCCCAACCGGCTGGCCGACGGACGCTACCAGGTCGACGGGGAGGCGCTGCAACTGGCCCTCAGCGAGCCCGAGCACCACAACGCCATCCACGGGCTGGCCCGCTTCGCCAACTGGGTGGTGGTCGACGAGGGGCCGGGGCGGGCGGTGATGGCCCACCGCCTCCACCCCCAACCGGGCTACCCCTTCCTCGTCGACCTCTCGGCCGAGTACCACCTCGACGACCAGGGGCTGGCCGTGACGATGTCGGCCACCAACCGGGGGACCCGGCCCTGCCCGTGGGCGGCCGGCGCCCACCCCTACCTCCGGCTGGCCACCGCCTCGGGCGGGGAGCTGGTGGACGATCTCCTCCTCACGGTTCCAGCGGCGACCTGGCTCGAGACCGACAGCCGTGGCATCCCCACCGGGCGCCAGCCGGTGGCCGGGTCCCCGCTGGACTTCCGGAGCCCTCGGCTGATCGGCCAGGCCCGCCTCGACACCGCGTTCACGGATCTGACCAGGGGGCCGGACGGACGGGCCCAGATCTCCCTAGCCGACCCCGGCAGCCCCCGGAAGGTCTGGCTGTGGATGGACGAGGCCTTTCCCTACCTCATGATCTTCACCGGTGACACCGTGGCCGCCGAGCGTCGCCGGCACGGCCTGGGCGTGGAGCCGATGACCGCGGCCCCCAATGCCTTCCGCAGCGGCGACGGCCTGCGGACGCTCGGGCCCGGCCAGACGGCCCGGTCCACCTGGGGGATCAGCCTCGCGGGCTGGGACAGCTGACCGGACAGGTCGGCACGGGCGAGGACCGGTTGCCCCCTCCCCCGCCACCGCTGGTGCTGCTCCTCAGCTCCAGCATGGGCGCCGGCCACGACGGCGTGGCCTCCGAGCTGGCAGACCGCCTCGGTGCTCGGGGCCTGGCCACCGAGGTGGTCGACGTCCTCTCCCTGCTGCCTCCAGGCGTCGGCCCAGCCCTGCGATACGGCTACGCCGCCATGGTGCGACGGGCCCCCTGGCTCTACCAGCTGATCTGGCGCATCTGGTTCCAGCCAGCCCCGTCCCGGGTGGCGCCCCTCTCCCCGCTGGCCGTCCTGGCCCTGCCCCGGCTCGACCGCTGGGTGCGGCAGCGCCAGCCCGCCCTGGCCGTGTCGACCTTCCATCTGGCCTCCGCCGTCCTCGGCGAGCTGCGCCGGCGGGGCCGCCTGGATGTGCCGGTGGCCACGGTCGTGGTGGACTTCGCCGTCCACCAGGGGTGGGTGGACCCCGACGTCGACCTCCACCTCTGCCTCCACCCGGCCGCCGCCGCCGGCGCCAGGAGCCGGGGCGCCCGCCGGGCCAGCGCTCCCGGCCCGGTGGTCCGCCCTGGGTTCGGCGCAACCGGCCTGCCGGGGAAGCGTTGGGACCGGGCCTCGGCCCGGGCCAGCCTGGGCTGGCCGCAGGAGGACCTGGTGGCCGTGGTGGTTGCCGGCTCGTGGGGTGCGGGCGACCTCCGCACCACTCTGCGCCTGATCGCCGGCGGCCGGCTGCGAACCGTGGTGGTCTGCGGCGCCGGCGCCGGCGTCAGGCGCCGGCTCGAGCGGCAATGCGGCCACCTGCGGGGAGTCCAGATCCTCGGGTGGGTCCCCGACATGGACCGGCTGCTGGCCGGCGCCGACGTGGTCGTCGAGAACGCCGGCGGCCTCACCTGCTGGGAGGCGCTGGCCGCCGGCCGGCCGGTGGTCAGCTTCGGCCCCCTCCCCGGCCACGGCCGGGCCAACGTAGCCGCCATGGCCAGCTGCGCAATGGTGGCCTGGGTGCGCCGGGACGCCGACCTGGCCGTTGTCGCCGAGGCGCTGGCCATGGGTGGTCCGGAGCGGGACCGGCTCCTGGCCGCCGGGCGGGGTGCGTTTGCCGCCGATCCGGCCGCCGAGCTCGCCGCCCTGGTCGCCGAAGCCGGCCCTGCCGGCACCAGCGGTCCGCTAGCGATCCACCACAGCGGCGCGGGCCCGGTCGTGACCGGTCACCACCGGCGAGCGGGCCACCAGGATCACCCCGACCACCATCAGGCCCAGGGTCAGGATCTCGACGAACAGGTACGGGGCGCCCAGGCGGATGGGCTGGTCAAACAGGCCGGCGCCCAGGCCCACCCCGCAGATGGGCTCGCCGATGGTGATGGCCGGCAGTGACGCCGGCAGGGGGGCGACCCGGAAGGCGTTCTGGCCGAGGACCAGGCCGGCGGCGGCCACGGCCACGAGGGCGTAGGGCTGCCACGAGCCGACCAGGGTGGGCAGGCCCCGGCTGAGCTCGGCCAGGCTCCGCTGGGTCAACGCGTCCTGCAGGCCGAAGAGGACTCCGGCCCCCGAGGCCAGCAGCGTTGCCTCCCCGGCCAGGTTGGACCGCTTGGCCACCAGGGTCAGGCCGGCGGCCAAGCCGACCACCGAGAGCCCGGCGGCCAGCCAGCCCGCCGCCGAGACAGGGGCGGTGCGGTCGGGACGGGTGCCGGCGGCGGCGATGAAGCCGGCCAGGCCGACGATAAGGGTTACCGCTCCCAGGTACTCGCGCAGGCCCAGCCGGCACCGCCGCCACGCCGCGGCAAGCGGAAGGGCGAAGAGCAGGTTGGCCGCCAGCAGGGGCTCCACCAGGGTCAGGCTGCCCCGGTCGAGGGCCAGGGCACCCAGCACCTGGCCTCCCACCATGCAGCCCAGGCCGGCGATCCACATGGGCCGGCGGGCCAGATCCACCAGGATCAGGGGAGACAGCCGGGGCTCCGATCCGGTGGTCGCAGCCACGTGCTGCTGCACCACGAAACCCACCGCCAGCAGCAGCGCACCGCACAGGCCGAAGACGTATACCAGGATCATCTAGTCGGGCCGGCGCTCATCCTGGGGGGCGGACAAGTCGTGAACCCAGACTAGTGCCCTTGACGGTGCCAGCCGGCATCGGCCTCCTGCCCGCCCCGAACACCGCGGTGACCGCCGCGGAGCCGACCCTCGGTAGCCTGGAACGAGTGGCCCCGACTCGGTTGTGGCCGTAGCTCCGGGGGAAGGCCATCTCCCATCTGATCTCCTATCTACTCGCCGTGCTGGCCGCCGGGGCCAACTCGACCTCCTCGGTCCTGCAGCGCAAGGCAAACCAGTCCGAGCCCGACTCGCTGTCGCTGAGCCCCCGGCTGATCCTCGACCTGTTCCACCGGCCCGTCTGGTTCACCGGCCTCCTGGCCGTGATCGTGGGCTTCCTGCTGCAGGCCGCCGCCCTGGCCCACGGCGAGCTGGCCGTGGTCGAGCCGTTGCTCGTCCTCGAGCTGCCCTTCACCCTGGTGCTGGCCACCGTCGTGTTCCGCAAGGGCCTCCACCGCCGGGAGTGGACGGCGGCGGGCGCCATGACTGCCGGGCTGATCCTGCTCATCGCCTCCCTCTCCCCCCACGGTGGGTCGGCCCGCCAGGTGCCGGCCACGACCTGGGCCCTGGCCACGGCGGCCTCGGTAGCCGCCATTTGCTTCCTGGTGGCCGCAGCCCGGACCAGCCGCGGCAGCCGGCGTGCCGCCCTCCTCGGGGTGGCCACCGGGACCACCTTCGGTCTCACCGCCTCCCTGATGACGGCCATGAGCGAGCAGCTGGCCGCCGGGCTGGGCGCCGTGCTCACCACCTGGCAGACCTACGCCATGGTCGTCACCGGGATCTCGGCCATGTTCCTCCTGCAAAGCGCCCTCCAGGCCGGCACCCTGGTGGCCGTCCAACCCGGCCTTACCCTCACCGACCCGGTCGTCTCCATCCTATGGGGCACCGTGGTCTTCCACGAGCAGGTCCACGCCGGTCCGTGGGTGGTGGCCGCGGTGGCCGGCGCCGGGCTGATACTGGCGGGCACCATCTCGCTGTCGCGCTCATCCCTGCTGTCCGACAAGGCCGGGGCAAGCGCCGGCGGGGACGGCCGGCGCCGGCAAGCCCAGGCCCGGGCCCCGGCCCGGGAAGCCGAGCAGCCGTAGCCAGGAGGGGCTGGCGGCCTCCTCAGGCGAGCGCGCCAGGGCGCTGGGCCAGCGCCGGGCGGCCGGGCCCGTGCTCACCGAAGCCTCCGGCGTCAGTACAGGTTGAGGGCGCCCAACCCGTCCCGGCGACGACCAGGGGCCGGCCTCCCTCGGTCAGGGAGGAGGTTTGGGAAGACCGTGGTCGGGGGAACGAGTCCATGGTAGCCGACGGCGGGAAAATCCGCGGTGTTGCGGCACGAGGCCGGTCCGTCCGGTGCGCTCACCGTCGGTCAGGACAGACGCCCCACAAGAGAGGTGGACCCCCATGGAGCCGCGGGGCGAAAGACTGAGGTCGGGCCGGCGCAGCGAGCGCCCGGCCGTCTCCCAGATCGGCCGGATCTGCAAAGCCCCGGGTTGCCACACGATCCTGTCCCGCTACAACCCCAGCCCGCGGTGCGCTCAGCACCAGGCACCATCGCCCCGCCCCGGCCCGGGGGTCTAACCAGCAAGAAGCCAGACCAAGGAGGTCCCTGTGCCCGAAGCCCAAGAGCCCGCCACCGCCGATCAAGCGTCCGACCTGCCCCCCGAGCTCAGCCCGGAGCTCAACAAGGAGATGGAGCGGGTCATGCACGGTGAGCCGACCACCGAGCACGAGCAGCTCGACGACTACCCAGCCCCCCAGCCCGAGGACTACACCGGTGGCGAGGACGCCGCCGTCGAAGGTCCCATCCCCGGGCTCCTGCCCGGGGAGGAGCCGGCCAAGTGAGCTGACCCGGCCTTCGCCGATCGCTCAGTCCCCGTCGGCCGCCTTGAGGTAACGGCCCACCTGGCGTTCGATGCTCCAGCGGTGCTCGGGCAGGTGGTGCTCCCGGGCCCAGCCGACGGCGAGGCCGTCACTGCCTGCTCCTTCGAGAAGGCGGGCACCGATCTGGTCGTGGCCGAGGTAGGAGGCCACCCGGCCGGCAGGCCGGCGGCCGGGGCGCGGGCGGGCCGGCGACACAATCCGGTCCCGACCGACCGCCCGAGCCGCCAGCGTGGCTCCGACCCGGCCGAGGGTGCCCAGGCCGGACTCGATCTTGCCGACGTCGTGCAGCAGGGCGGCGGCTACAAAGCCCGCCGGCAGGTCACGGGTCGCCCGCCCGTCGGCGGCGGCCAGGCCCTGGGCGCTCCGGGCCACGCCGATGGCATGGCGCCGGTCGGGCCCCGACATGGCCGAGAACAGGCGGGCCTCTTCCGTGGAGAGCTGGCCAAGTGCCCAGCGCTGCCGGGACGGCCGGGGGCCGACGGGCAAGAGGGCCCCGAAGAAGCGAAGAGCCAGGTGGCCCCACGACCCAAATCCCGACCTGGATTCGTCCGTTGCCATGGCAGCCAGTATCCCTGTTCGGCTCGGTCACAGCGAAATGCAGCAGCCCCACCCGTCGGTCCCGGTTCGAGCCGCAGCGAGCTACCGGAGCGGATCGCGGGCCCAGCCAGCCAGACAGGCCTGGCCACCATCCTCGTTGCGTTCGGGTTCAGCCAGGTGGGCGGGAAGAGCAGCCTGGCTCTCCCTGGTCTTCGCCGAGCGCGGCGCCGCCAGCGCCTACGCGGCCTCGCTCGGGCACCCAGGCCGGTAACGGTCCAGGCGTGCTCGCACCCCGGCGGCCTCGGCCACTGACGGGCCGCAGCCGAACCCCGCCATCCAGGGGGCGCGAACCTCGGCGACCGCAGACATTCCCGCTGTCACCTGCTGTCACCTCGGTCGGAGTCGGCGGTCTCACGCCTTATCCCGGCAATCTGACCGCGTAGGTAGATGGAGCTCACCGGCGACATCAACACGACTCAAAGCTTGCTTCATACTTACACTCTCGCCGCCGCACTCCCGTCGAAAATCATCAGATGAACCCGAACACATGCCGAGAACGTAACCCGACCTGTGGGTGTTCCCGGGTGTTCCCAGGGTGTTCCCCTGTCCTCTCGCTCGAGCATTGTCGCCACCATCTACGGCTTCGGTGACGCTGCCGTCGGCGGACCGGAGGTCAGTACCCTCCACAACGAGCCGATCGTGGGCATGGCCGCCACCTGGCCGCCACCGCCGACGGCCAGGGTGATGTGGCAAGTCTCCGGTCGGGAGTCTAAGCCTGGCCAACGCTAGTTTGTTGCACAACCCAGAAGTCCGAGGCCAGCGAACCCGAAGTGACGTAGAGGTACGGCAACTCGAAGTATCCGGCCTGCCCCCATGTGGTGCCCCAGGAGTTGCGCACCCTGAACCGGTCGACGGCGTCGTTGTAGCCTACGAGTACCACGGCGTGGCCACCCACCACCGTCGACGTGGAGCCGGGCATGGGCACGATGCCGCTGGACGCCACAGCCGGGGACTCGAACTCGTCGTAGACCGTGAAACCGAACACCACAGGCGTGCCCGCGGCCAGGACGCTCTTGAGAGCCCACAGATCCTGGGTGACAGCCTGGTAGACCAGCGCCCGGTCACCCAGGGCATCGGTGTAGTCCTTGGCTGGCGGCGCCTTGGCAAAGGTGGCGATGTCGTAGGGCCAATCGCTCTCGGGGCAGACTCCCAGGTTGGCCACGGACTTGATCCCGTCACGGATCTGACCACCGGCATCTTGGCCGACGGTCCCTTCGATCACCCGCTCCTGGTAGTAGACCCAGAGGCGACTCGGCGCCAGGAAGGACCCCTGCTGGCGATGGTTGTCGAAGTCGACCGCCCCGGCGATGGCGTTACCGGTACAACTGCCCAACCGGCCCTGATCGTACACGGGGGGCATGTCGGGGCGACTGGTCAGGTCGACCGAGGCGGGCAGAGCGGTGACCGGTGCCACCTGGAGCCTGGCGTCTCGAAGGTCGGGGAGTTGTGGTACCCAGCCGTAGCCGGCGATGTTGCGGGTAGCTGCCATGCGGCAATGATAGCGTCTACCGTCGGTACCGTGATCGTTGATGCTTGATCCTGGATGGTCCGGTGTAATCGGTGCTCTTGTCGGCGGTGGGGCCTCACTGGGGGGGACGGTCCTCACGGGGTCGATCAACGGCCGCACCGCGCGCGCCGCCCAAGGTGAGATGGTTGCCGCTAACGCGCTGTTGATGCAGGACGATTTTTACCACTTCCAGGTAACGATTGCCCGTGCCTTGGACCGTTGCGGATGGTGGAGTGAGGCGGAGCTGCTGCCCCAACAGGCGTCTGTCAGTGACCGCAAGACCGTGTGGGCGGCATTGCCCAACACCCCCCTTCGCGGGCCACCTCTGACGGGTGAATGTCTGGCCTACCTCACCAGCCAGTCAGAAGATTTTGGTCTCCAGGCACCAAACACCGTTACAAATGCGGTAGCCGACGCTCAGGGCTGGCTCGACTATTTGACCCAACGCCACAAGGTGGCGGCCCCGCATGGCCAGGCCCTGTCCGATTTCCAGACCATGAAGTGGGTTTTTGCCTTGCTGGATGTAAGCCGTCGCTCGCTTCAGGTGCTCGCCAGGCGGAGCGCCACCGACTTTTCTCACTCGCACATCTTCGACTCCCTGGACAACTGTCACAGCGTTGCCGACCTCTTCGCTCGCCCCTACACCTCCGCGCCTGAAGCCCAGGGTCCAGGCGACACCGGGTCAGCTCGGTCTCCCGCCGGGACGGACTAACCGTTCCGAAATCTGTCTCATCTGTCACTTTCGACGAGGACGGGTCTCGGTGCCACCCGTTGCCGGGTGGCGGTGGCGGTCTTGTCTGGCCGGGATGGGCCGGTGCCGTCTTGACGGTTCATCGAGGAGCACCTGGGCGAGCCCATGGACCTCTCCTCCCCCCGTCCGTTCGCAGCACTGCCCCTGCGGAGCGAGTGTGCTGGTTCCCGCCGCAGCGGCGGTACCGGTGCTGGTGTGGGCCTCGACGTGGGAGGCCAGGTTGGCCGCAGCGTTCCGGTCCCGGTCGAGGACCAGGCCGCAGTGCTCGCAGCGGTAGGTGCGCTCCGCTAGCGACAGCTTGGCTCTCACTGTCTTGGCCGCAGAGCAGGTCCTCGACGACGGGTACCACCGGTGGGCCACGACCAGGGCGCTCTCGTACCAAGTGGTCTTGTAGGCGAGCTGGCGGCGCAGCCCGGCGGGGGAGGCGTCGAGAACGGCCCGGTTGAGGCCGGCCTTTCCCCGCCAGCGCCCCGAGCCCCTGGCGCTGGCGGTCATGCCCGCCACGTTCAGGTCCTCGACGACGACGGTCCCATAGGTCGTGGCCAGCCTGGTGGTGAGCTTGTGCAGCCCGTCGGAGCGGGCGGCGGCCACCCTGGCGTGGGCCCGGCCGAGCCCGGCCTTGGATCGACACCAGCGCGGGGAGGGCGCTCGGCCCCTGGCCGGCCCGGCCCGGCGATCACTCTGGCGTTGCCGGCGGGCCATGCGCCGGGCGTGGCGAGAGGCGTGCTTTGGGTTGAGGACCACCTCGCCGGTGGAGACAACGGCCAGGGACCTCACGCCCACGTCGACCCCGACCACCGCATCGGGGTATTTCGCCGTGCGCCCGCAGCGCTCCACCTGGCACCCGAAGCTCACCTGCCACCGACCGGTGTGCTCGGAGACCGTCACAGACAGGATGCGGGCGGTCCCCCCTTCGATCTGCGCCTTGAGCTTGGTGGTCGGCTCCCTGGTGCGCACGACCCGATGCGGGGCAGGCGTCGAGGCCCTCGGTGACCGTGGCCAGACCCCAGTTGCAGGCGAGGCGGGCCGCACCGGCATGCGACGCCAGCGCCGAGCGGGCGTGGTCGTGCGGGTCAAGCTCAAGGCGGGACGCCTGGTGGACCAGCATCTACACCGCCACCCCGGTCTCGGTTGCGGCCACCGCTGCTGGCGCCCCTTGTCCTGGCCGAGCGTCGCCCGTAGGGGCAGGCGCAGAGGCTGGTGAGCACCTCGGCCTCCGTTGCCCCTGCGGGGCAGTGCCCGGTGACCTCGGTGTCTTCGACCACGACCACGCCGCGGCCCTGGGCGGCCAGGGCCGCTTCGAGGTACTCGACACACACTGCTCCGCAGGGGCAAAGGTCTCGATGCTCGACCACGATCGTGGCCACGGCCGGGTCCCTGAGCAGAGCGAGGAGCTTGGTGCGATGACCGCTCAGTCCGGAACCAACCTCGGCCACCACCTTCGTCGGGGACAATCCCCGGCCGGTCGACTCCACGGTGAGCCTGGCGACCTGGCGGTCCAGGTCGGCCCGCTGATCCCCCGAGGACACCCTGGCGCAGACGGCCACACCCGAGGGGGGCTTGGCCGGCTCATCTACCAGGATCGTCCCCGTCGCCACCTGGCGGGCTGGTACCGCCAGCACGCCAGCGTGGAACCAGCGGGTCGCGCCCTGGCGGCTCACCCGTGCACCCTCGCCGACTCGGACAGCTTCACGGGCCCCATCATGACCAGAGGGTGTGACAGTCCCAGAGGGTGTGACAGTCATCGTCGAACGAGACAGAGTCACCCCTTTCGCTCAACAGTTGGCAACCCTTGCCAGAGGCCGGGTAAGGGTGGTACAAGTACTGTTAGACGGTTCGTGCCGGTGTGCGGCACGGTCTTCGGAAGAGGGAGACAAGGACATGACCATGGTCGCCGCCTCAGCCGGTACCTGTTTGCCCGATGAGCTTAGGGCCGCTCAGGACGCGATACGCCTGCCCGAGATCCAGGAGGTGCTGCGCAAGCTCGGGGAGCACAATTTGGGCATCTACATGCCGCATGTCCACGACGAGCGGTCGGGCGCCTTCGAGGTCCTGCCCGCAGGTGTGACCCAGGTGGAGGATGGCCTTGAGGTGACGTTCCGGCAGGCGGCGGACCTCCTGGACGGGCCCGACCGGTCGTACCTGCCGGTGGGCTGGTTCTGGCGCGACGGCGCCGTGGCCATGGCCTGCACGTCCCGCTGCGTCCTGATGGGCACCATGCACACCAGTGGCCACGACTCAGGCGGAGACGACGCCCCCGAGCCCGCCCCCGACGACGCCGCCGTCTAGATCCCGCCTACGGCCCGTAGGCCTGGCTCCGGGACCTACGCCAGTCGGCTATTTCACCATCGCTGGGACGCCCCCTCCGGGGACGTGAGAGTTGGGCGCGCGAATCGCGCACGCCCCGAGGACGGCGAGGGCGCTCTCCGAAACGAGCGCCTGCACTGCGTCTTTCCGAGACGAGACGAGCGAGAGCGGACGACGGGATTCGAACCCGCGACCCTCACCTTGGCAAGGTGATGCTCTACCAGCTGAGCTACGTCCGCAGTCGGGCCAATGTAGCAGTGCCGGCAAATGTAGCAGTGCCCGGCAGGGGCAGCGCGGGCTCCCCGCGTGCCACCTGGCGGTCACGGCTGGGCCGGCTGCTGGAGGGACCGGACAGGCTCGACACAGAGCAGCTCGACCAGGGTGGTCGCCACCGGGCACGAGCGAGGGTGACCCGAGCCGGCGGGGCCGACGATGGTCGCCACCACCTTGACGGCGGCGTCGGGGGCGGCGCAGGCCACGGCGGTGGCGGAGTAGGCAGCCACGCCGGCGATGGTCCCGGTCCGGCTCAGGCACTTGCCTTGGAGCGCCCGGGCCCGGTCCACAGCGCTAGTCACCGGCTGGGCCGAGCCCAGGGCCTGGACCAGGCCCACCACCACCAGGATCACCGCCAGGGCCACCGGGACCAGCCGGTAGGGGCTACGCCAGCCCGGCCGGGGGGGTCGGGTTGGCGCCGGCCGGTCCCACCCGGTCGGGCGGGGGGGGGCATCGGCGCCTTGCCGGTAGACCACCCAGCGCCCGAGCTCGTCGTTCCACCACCGGCATCGCCCACTCGGCGCCCGCTGCCAGCGGATCCCCCGGTGGGTGACGCTGACCACCCCGCCAGCCGCGCCCGTCCCCGGCCCCCGGGCGGCCCTGGGCGCGGGCCCGGGCCCCCCCGCCGCACCTGGTCCGCGGCTCACTTGAGCAGCCGCGACATCCGCCGGTCGGCCAGCGGCTTGCCGCCGGTCTGGCAGGTGGGGCAGTACTGGAGGCTCCTGGTGGAGAAGGCGACCTCCCGCACCGTGTCCCCGCACACGCCGCAGGGCAGGCCGGTCCGCCCGTGTACGCCCAGTCCGGCCTTCTTCTCGCCCTTGAGACCCTTGGCCGGCAGTCCGGCGGACCGGTCGAGGGCGTCGCCCAACACCCCGGTCAGGGCGGCATGGAGCCGCAGGATCTCGTCGGGGCGCAGGTTGGCGGCCGGCTTGAACGGCGACAGGCGGGCCCGGTGGAGCGCCTCGTCCGAATAGGCGTTGCCGATCCCGGCGATCACCGACTGGTCGGTAAGCACCCTCTTCAAGGTGGACGTCTGCCCGGCCAGGGCGTCGGCCAGGGCGTCGGCGTCGAAGCCGGCAGAGAGCGCATCGGGCCCCAGCCGGGCAACAGCCTCTACCCGCTCCGGGCGGTCCACCACCCAGATGGCCAGGCGCTTCTCGGTGCCCGCTTCGGTCACGTCGAACCCCGATCCCCGGCGCAGACCCAGTCGCAGGGCGAGGGGGCCCTTGCCCACCTTGGCCCGGGCGGCGGGGACCTCGTCGCGCCATTGGACCCAGCCCCCCCGAGCCAGGTGCAGCACCAGCCACGGCCCGTCGCTGCGCAGGCAGAGAAACTTGCCCCGGCGCTCGCAGCCGGCCAACGTCGCGCCGGCCAGGGCGACGAGGGGTGGGTCGAAGGTCTTCAGAGCCGACAGGGCGGCCAGCTCGACCCGCTCGACCTCGGCGCCGTCGACCCGGGGGCGGAGAAACTGGACCAACGCCTCGACCTCGGGCAGCTCGGGCATCCTCAGCGCCCGGTGTGGCCGAAGCCGCCCGCCCCACGCGGCGACGCAGCCAGGGACCTCACCGGCTCGAAGACCACCCGCTCCACCGGCTGCACCACCAGTTGGGCGATGCGGTCCCCGCGCACCACCTGGTAGGGCTCGCCCGGGTCCAGGTTGACCAGGATAACCCGTATCTCGTCCCGGTACCCGGAGTCGACCAGGCCGGGGGCATTGGCCACGGTCACCCCGTGGCGCCAGGCCAGCCCGCTGCGGGGCTGGACGAAGCCGGCGTAGCCCTCGGGTATGGCGACGGCGATCCCGGTCGGGATCAACGCCCGGCCGCCCGCCGGCGCCAACCAAGCGCCGGTCCGCGCCCGCAGGTCGGCCCCGGCGTCTCCGCTGCGGGCGTAACCGGGCGGAGCCAGGTCCTCGTCCAAGATCACCAGGTCTACGGCAACCACCGGCCAAGGCTACCGTCGCCCGGGCACCACGCCCTACGCTGCGCCGGGTGCTCGTCTGGATGGACCTGGAGATGACAGGCCTGGATCCGAGCCGGCACCGCATCGTCGAGATCGCCACCTTGATCACCGACGACGACCTCGAGGTGGTGGCCGACGGCCCCGACCTGGTGCTGGCCACCCCGGCCGAGGACCTTGAGGCCATGGAGGAGGTGGTCCGCAACATGCACACGCGCAGCGGCCTGCTCGGTGCCGTCGCCGAGGCGACCACGTCGCTGGCCGAGGCCGAGGCCGCGACCCTCGACTTCTTGCGCAGGAACGTCCCGGAGGCCCGGACGGTGCCCCTGTGCGGCAACTCCATCGGGACCGACCGCCGCTTCCTCGCCGCCTATATGCCCGAGGTGGAGGGTCACCTCCACTACCGGTCCGTGGATGTGTCCACCGTCAAGGAGCTGGCCCGGCGGTGGTATCCCGACAGCCTGCGGGCCGCGCCCCGCAAGGCGGGCGGGCATCGGGCCCTCGACGACATCAAGGAGAGCGTCGCCGAGCTGCGCTACTACCGCGACACCATCTTCCGACAAGCGCCGTTCCGCTGAGCACCCTTCCGCCAGCGCCGGCCTCCTTCTCCGATGGGGAGATTGGCCGGGGTGCCGGGGCCTTGGCCCGGCGAGGAGGTACGCTCGCCTCCAGCAGCCCCACTTACGGAGGTGGCCATGACCAGAGCCCACGACGACCTTCTGGACCTCCCCGATATCCGGCGCCGGAGCGTTCGCCAGCTCCGCCACACCGCCCGGACCAGCCTGCACAACGCCTGCGGGGACGGTTCGGTCGACGTCGACAGCCTCGACGAGACGGTGCTGCCCGAGGGGCGCCACGACGTCGGGCGCAAGGCCTCCCCCCGGCCCAAGCAGGGGGCGGCCCCCGGCCGGCGGGCGGGCTTCAAGGTGTGGAAGACCCCGTTCTGGAAGCGGAGGCGGCAGCTGTGGCACGAGCGCAACCAGGCGGCCGAGCGACTCGGCGGTGCCGGCTAGCACCACGCCCCGGCCCCCAACGGAGGGGCCAATGGAGATGCCCGGCCGCCCCGTAGGGTGGCCCCATGGACTACCGCACACTCGGCACCACCGGCGTGAAGGTGAGCCCCCTCTGCCTGGGGGCCATGATGTTCGGTCAGTGGGGCAACCCCGACCACCAAGACGGTGTGGCGATCATCCGCCGGGCGGTCGACGCCGGCATCAACTTCGTCGACACCGCCGATGTCTACTCCCACGGCGAGTCGGAGGATATCGTGGGCAAGGCGTTGGCCGGGATGGCGCGCCACGAGGTGGTGCTCGCCACCAAGTTCCACGCCCAGATGGGCGACGGGCCCAACACCTCGGGCAACTCCCGGCGCTGGATAGTCCACGAGTGCGAGGCCAGCCTGCGCCGGCTGGGCACCGACTACATCGACCTCTACCAGGTACATCGACCCGATCCCACCTGCGGCTTGGACGAGACCCTTGGCGCTCTCACCGATCTGGTCCGGGCGGGCAAGATCCGCTACTTCGGCAGCTCGACCTTCCCCGCCCACATGCTGGTCGAGGCCCAGTGGACCGCCGATCGACGCCACCGCGAGCGCTTCGTCACCGAGCAGCCGCCCTACTCGATCCTGGTGCGGGGGGTCGAGGCTGACGTCCTGCCCGTCTGCCAGGACTACCAGATCGGCGTGATCCCCTGGAGCCCGTTGGCCGGGGGATGGCTGACCGGGCGGTTCGGGTCGGGAAAGGACAACACCAGCCACCGATCCGAGCGCATGCCCGCCCGATACGACCTGGCGCACCCGGGCAACCGGGCCAAGCTTGAGGCGGTGGACCGCCTGGCCGAGGTGGCCCGGGACGCCGGGATCAGCATGATCCACCTGGCCCTGGCCTTCGTCCTCGAGCACCCGGCGGTCAGCGCCGCCATCATCGGTCCCCGGACCATGGAGCAGCTGGAGAGCCAGCTGGGTGCTCCCCAGGTGAGGCTCGGCACCGACGTCCTGGACAGGATCGACGCCATCGTGGCCCCCGGGACCACCCTCGCCCCCGGTGACGCCGGCTGGGAGCCGCCGGCGCTGGCCGACGCAGGCCGCCGGCGGCGCCACCGGGACGC
>JBOGGP010000001.1:0-40327 GCA_050744105.1 Acidimicrobiales bacterium | reverse complement strand
GGACGCTCAACACGCTGTCCGCCCCACCCCCACACCGCAACCCCGACCAGCCCGCGACCGACGCTGCAATCAGAACCGATGACGCCTCAGGCCGCTCCGCGCTCAGAACGAGTGGCGCTCAACAACTCCCTTGCCAGCGCCTAGGCGCCCGTTCGACACACTCGCTTGAGGTTCGAGGAGACCACCTTGACCAACCACGGCTGAGCGATCTCGGCGGCGCTGATTCCCAGCAGGGTGTGGTCGATGATCTCGGCTGCGGTCTGCGAGCGCATACCCCAGCTCCTTCCCTCGTCAAGAAGGTCTTGTCGGGTTACCTCTTCCAAAGGAAGAGAGCGACGGGGGTCCCGTAGAGCCAGGCTACGAGCTTGTCAGCCACCGGAGGCCCTGGGTCGAACCACCACCTCGAACCCGAGCAGCCTGAGGAGCCGGAGGGCGTGCCTGAGCGATTACCCGAACTTTCCGGCTTCGAGGGCAGACAGATAGGATTGCCCTACGCCTTCGAGGTCCCCCGCCTGCCGTTGTGTGACGCCCTTGGCCATCCGGTAGCGCTTGATTGCCGCACCGAGGTCGGATGGGACCGAGATCACGTACTCCTCGGGCTCCTCGCTCCGGGGTATCACCATACGATGATACTAGCTAGCGTGATATCAGCAAGAGGTGATGGAGCTACCGGCCATCGCCGCGGCGTGCTCGATGAGCGAGCAATAGCCGGTGTCGGTCCCGGGCAGTCGGTCGGTCTGGGACCTCAGGCCGGCCAGCTCGGCCCGCAGGGCCTCCAGCTCGGCGATACGCCGGTCGACGTCGGCGACCTGGCGGTCGAGCACGCCGAGCACGTAGTCGCAGGGCCGTTCGCCGCGTTCTCGCAACGCCAGGATCTCACCGATGTCGGCCAGGGACAGCCCGAGGCGTCGGGCGGTCTTGACGAACACCAGGCGGGACCGGTCCTCGTCGGTGTAGTCCCGGTAGCCCGAAGGGGTGCGTTGTGGATCAGGTAGCAGGCCGATCTCCTCGTAGTACCGGATGGTCTTGGGGTTGACCCCTACGGCGCCGGCGACCTCCCCGATCCTCATGGCACCCTGGCCACCGCAGCCTCTTTCGCCTCACCGCTGGGCTCTTGGTGGTGCCCGACGCTGCCCACGGCGTCGAAGAGCAGGGCCGGGCGCCCCCACAGGGAGTTGGCGAAGATGGCGGTCACGCTGACGGCCATGGCCGCCATGGCCCACACCGGGTAGAGCAGCCCGGTGGCGGCCAGGGGGATGCCCAACCCGTTGAAGGCGAAGGCCAGGGCCACGTTCTGGCGGGTCTTGCGGTAGGAGCGAGCGGAGATGTCCCGGGCCACCATCACCGAGGTCAGCCGGTTGGACAAGATGATGATGTCGGCCGATTCCATGGCGATGTCGGTCCCACCGCCCATGGCCAGGCCCACGTTGGCCTGCATGAGGGCGGGGGCGTCGTTGATGCCGTCGCCGACCATGGCCACCGAACCCGCAGCCTGCAGGTCCGCCACGATGCCGGCCTTGTCGCCGGGGAGCACCCCGGCGTGCACGGTGTGGATGCCGACCTGGGCCGCCACCTGAGCGGCGGCTCTGGGGTTGTCGCCGGTGACGAGCACCGGGTGCAGGCCGGCGGCGCGTATGGCGGCCACGGCTTGGGGGGCGTCGGGGCGCAGCTCGTCGCCGAGGGCGAGCGCCCCGATCAGGACACCGTCGCCGGCGACGGCGACCACGGTGCGACCGGCCTCCTCGAGGGCCTCGATGCGCTCGGCCAGCGCCGTGACGTCGACGCCGTCGCCGGCGAGCAGCGAGGACCGGCCGACCACCACCTGGCGGCCGGCGACCCGGGCCCGGACCCCCTGGCCGGTGAGGGACTCGAAGTCCTCGGTGCCCACCACGGAAAGGTCCCGGTCCAAGGCGGCGTCGACGATGGCCCGGGCCAGGGGATGCTCCGAAGGGGCTTCCGCCGCCGCGGCCAAGGAGACGACCTCGTCGTCGTTGGTCCCACCCGCAGCCAGGACCTCCCGCAACGCCGGGCGGCCCTCGGTCAGGGTCCCGGTCTTGTCCAACACCACGGTGCCCACCGACCGGAACGACTGGAAGGCCTCCCCGGTGCGCATGAGGATGCCGGCGTCGGCGGCCTCCCCGCCGCCCCGCACGATCGAGAGCGGCGCGGCGATCCCGACCGCGCACGGGTAGCCCATGACCAGCACCGACAGGGCGGCGAAGACGGCCCGCTGCACGTCGACGGTGCCGGTGACCGCCCAGCTACCCGCCAGCCAGCCGAGCAGGGCGAGCACCGAGATCGACAGCACGGTCGGGGTGTAGACCCGCAGGATGCGGTCCACCAGCTGCAAGATGCCGGGCTTGAGGGCCCGGGCGTCCTCGACCTGGCGCACCACCTGGGCCAAGAAGCCCTCGTCGCCCAGCGCCCTCACCTCGACCACCAGGGTGCCGGTGGAGTTGATCGACCCGCCGATCACCGTGTCGCCGACGCCGGCTTCGACGGGGACGGGCTCGCCGGTGACCAGGGCCTGGTTGACCGCAGAGTGCCCGTGGGCGACGGTCCCGTCGAGGGGGATCCGCTCACCGGGGCGGACCCGGACCAACTCGGCCAGGCTGACCTCGGCGAGGGGGACCTCGACCTCGGCCCCGTCCCTGATGACCCGGGCGACGTCGGGCGCGAGGTCCAGCAGGCCCTTGACGGCCTGGGAGCTGCGGGTCTTGACCAGCAGCGACAGCCACTCGGAGAAGACGTGGTAGTTGACTACCAGCACCGACACGGCGAAGAACGCCGCGGTAGGGAAGCCGTGGTAGCGGGCGGCCAAACCGACGGTGCCGCCGGCCAGACCGGCGAACGCCCCGGCTTCGAGCATCACGTGCTGGTTGAGGATGCCCCGGCGCAGCGACTGGGCGGCCATCGACAAGATGTGGTTGGCCAGACCGAAGACCACGGCCGCGGCCAGCACGCCCACCACATAGGGGGTGGCCCCTCGGGCGGCGCCGGTGGCGTTGGCGGCCAGGGCTGCCCCGCCCACTGCCGCTGCGGCCAGGGTGCCGCCGGCGGCGATCTTCTGGCCTTGGCCCCGGAGCACCAGGTAGCTCGCGCTCAACAGGAAGGCGCCGACCAGCACGGGGATGGCGTAGGCGGCGGGGTCGGCCAGGTCCACGATCAGGGCGACGGCGGCCAGGCTGGCCCCGATGGCCACCGACAGCCGACGGCCCTCCTTGACCAGGGCCGCTTCTTCCTCCTCGTAGGGGCGGGTCTTGCGGGGATCCCAGATGGTGTAGCCGATGTCTTTGAGGGTGCCGACCAGCTCCTCGGGGCTCACCCGGGCCGGGTCGTAGTCGACCAGGGCCTGCTCGTGGGTGAGGCTGACGGCCACCTTGTCCACCCCGTCGCGGCGGCCCAGGGCCGCCTCGATGGTGCCGGTGCACAACGAGCAGTGCAGACCACCGATCTTCACCCGGAACCGGGCGCCGCCCCCGGGCCGCGCCTCAGCCCAGTAGCGCGAAGCCCGGTCCTCGGTCTCGCTCTCTGGCTTCTGGGTGGCTACGGCGCTCATGGCTTCACCCCGAATCCAGCGGCGGCGATACCGGTCCGCACCGCAGCTTCGGGCCCGGACTGATCGAGCACCACCCGCACCTGGCCGGCGGTGTGGTCGGCGGACACCCGCCGCACCCCGCCCAGCTTGCCCACGGCCCGCTCGATGCGCTCCTCGCACGCCCGGCAGTCCATACCGGTCACGGTCAACACGATCTCCTCCACGGCGTTCACCTCTCTGCTGGGGACCTGTCCTCATTGTATGCCTTCCAGTTACTGGAAGGTCAAGAAAGGCGTTGCGGACCCGGGGAGGTCGGTAGGCGACCGGCAGACGGAGCTCTCCCCGTCACATGCCTGGGCCTGGTTCCTCGCTCGAGCAGTCGCGATGTCACACCCCGGCGCGATGCTGGACAACCGACTCCCCTCGCGTCCCGCCCGTACTGCAACCTGGGGGAGCCGTCATGGCCCTGGTCGTGAGGCGGCCACAGTTATCGTGGCCACGTGTCGTATCCGTGCTGCCGGTGAAGGCCGAGGAGGTCGTCGCCGCGCTGCTCGCCGGGCCCTCGGCGCGGCGCGTCCCGGTCAACCCGCCGCTGTCCGCCGCCGTCCTGGTCGCCGGGATCGAGGTTGCCGTCGCCGCGCCGGCCAGCGAGCGAACGCTGCGCAAGCTGTGGCGGGACCGTCGCGGCGGCGGCGCCGTCCCTTTGCTGCTGGTGTCCGACGACCCGGCCCGCCCCGGCTGCCTGGCCGTCCTCGGCGTGGCCGACGGGTCCGGGCCCCTGCGGTCGGTCGAGGCGGGTTCCCTCTTCGAGGTGCTGGCCCGGCTGGACGGCCGCCCCCGGCTGGACGCCGTGCGGGAGCTGGCCGCCGAGCTGGACCGCCTCGACCAGGCCGGCGTGCCCGGCCTCAAGCTGGCCGGCCTGCTGACGCTGCACACCCTCGACGTCCGGCTCCGCCGCGACCCGGCCCGCTGGGCCGCAGCCCGGGACACCGCCAAGGGCATCGGCCGCCATTCGGATTGGCGTGCGGTCTTGACCGAACTCGGCTACCAGCTGGAGCGCCGGCGCCACCGGGGCTTCCTGGCCCGCTACGACGGGCGCCCTGTCGCCGTCGTCCACCCCGTCCGGGAGCCCGCCGCCCTGTCACGTCTCGACGACGACGGACGTCCCCCCGAGGGGCTGCTGCTCAACGACTGCGCCGCCGACGGTGCCCCCTTCGGCCTGCTGGCCTGCGCCGGGCGGCTGAGGCTGTTCCAAGCCGACCCCCGGCTCGGATCGGCGGCATCGCGCTACGTGGACATGGATGCCGCCGCCCTCCAACCCGACGACCTTCCGTTCCTGGCCCTGCTCGGCCCGGACTACCTGGGGGCCGGCGGGTTCGAGGTCCTCGTCGCCGAGGCCCAGAGCTTCGGGGCCGCCCTGCGCCAGCGGGTGGACAAGACCCTCCGGCAGTCGGTGATGCCTACCATCGCACGCGCCCTCGGCCGCTGGGCGGGCGCCCAGGGCCACGACGCCACCGTCGAGGGCACCCGAGACGAGTTGGAGCGGGCGGCCATGACGCTGGTGTTCCGGGTGTTGTTCGTCGCCTACGCCGAGAGTGCTGGCTACCTGCCGACAGACAACCGTGCCTACCGCCAGGCCTCCCTCGCCGCCCTGGCCGAGGAGGCAGCCGAGAGCGCCGACCGGGTCGGCTCGCGCTCGACCTCCTTGTGGGATCGCTTCATGCTGCTGGTCAAGGCCATGCGCACCGGGAACCCGGCATGGGGGGTCCCCGCCTACAACGGGGCGCTCTTCGCGGCCGACGGCTTTGACGGCGCCGCCACCCTCGAACGGGCCCAGATCGCCGACCCCGACTTCGCCGCCGTCCTGGCGGCGATCGGCCGCGACCCCGAGACTGGCGAGGGCGTCGACTACTCGACCCTGGAGATCGGCCAGCTGGGCCACATCTACGAGGACCTGCTGTCGTTGCACCTGTCGGTGGCGGACGCGCCGCTGGTCTACGACGCTCGCGCCGATCGCTACCGGCCGGCCCGGTCGGGTGAGGCACCGGAGATCGAGGCCGGTGACCTGCTGTGGCAGACCCACGAGGGGGGCCGCAAGAGCGGCGGCGTGTACTACACCCGCAGCGAGCTGGTCCGTCACCTGGTGCGCCAGACGGTGGTGCCGGCCTTCGAGGCCCACCTCGCACGGGTGCGCAGCCGGATAAGCGAGGACCCGGCCGCCGCCGCCGCCGAGCTGTTCGACTTCGCCGTGCTCGACCCCGCCTGCGGGAGCGCCCACTTCCTGGTCGTAGTCGTCAACGAGCTGGCCGACGCCGTGGTCCGCTTCCTCGGCCAGAGCCCGCTTCCCGCCGTCCGCGGCGCCCTGGACCGCCTGCGGGCCGGTGCCAGCCCCGGCGCGGTGATCGAGGACGTGGCCCTCCTGCGCCGGCTGGTGCTCAAGCGCTGCGTGTTCGGCGTGGACGTGAGCCCCAATAGGAGCCGAAGTGGCCAAGCTGTCGCTGTGGCTGGCGTCGTTCGTCCCCGGCCTGTCACTGGCCTACCTGGGCCGCAACGTCGTGGTCGGCAACTCTCTCGTCGGCGTGGCCCGGCCCGAGGCTCTACGCGTCACCCACCCCGACCAGCCCGGCATGCTCGACGAGGCGGTGTCCGCCGCCCTGGCCGCCGCCGGAGAGGCCGCCTTGCGGGTGGCCGAAGGCGAGGACCGCACCCCCGAGGAGGTCTCCGCCAGCGAGGCGGCCGACGCCGAGGCCCACCACGCCGTCGCCGGCCTGCAGCGCCTCTTCGACCTGTGGACGGCCGAGCCGTTCGGCGTCGCCGGGGGCCGCCAGGAGGCCGAGCTGCACGGCGCGGCGATCATCGAGGGGCGCACCAACCGACTCGTAGATGCCGCGGAGGAGAAAGGGGAGCGGCATCGCTTCTTGCACTGGCCGCTCGCTTTCCCCCGCGTCTTCTCCCGGTCCCAGCCCGGCTTCGACGCGGTCGTCGGGAATCCCCCGTGGGAGGAGGTGACGGTCGAGGCTTTGGCGTTCTACGGGCTGTACCGACCGGACTTGCGAGGCCTGCCCGAAGCAGCTCGGGCCGCTGCTATCGACCAGCTCGTGGCCGAGCGACCGGAGCTTCCTGTCCTCCTAGCGGAGGCCCAGGCCGAGGCGGCCACAGTGCGCCGGTACGTCGGAGCCGGTGAGTACCAGGCGATGCCCAGCGACCCGGACCTCTACAAGCTGTTCTGCCAGCGCTACCGGGCGGTGCTGCGCGACGGGGGCGCGCTCGGGGTGGTGCTGCCGAGGAGCACGTTCGTCACCGACGGGTCCGAGGGCTTCCGGCGCTGGCGATTCGAGGAGACCACGTGCCGTCGCACGGACTTCCTCATCAACCGGCGCCTGTGGATGTTCGACACCCACCCCCAATATGGCGTCGCCCTGGTGGCCGCAGAACGAAGGGCTCCCAGTGCTGATCATGAGGTGCGCGTGGCCGGGCCCGCCGACTCGCTCCCCGCCTGGGAAGCCCAGGTGGCGTCGCCGGGGATCGCCCTGCGCCGGGAAGCGTTCGGCCCCGGATGGGCGACGCCGCTCATCGGCACCCAGGCCGAGGCCGACCTGCTGGCCAAGGTGCGGGTGGGCCACGCCTTCCCCCATGGGCCGGCGGGCCGCTGGCGCTGCTTACCCGTTCGGGAACTTGACGAGACCAACGATCGCCGCCTGTGGCAGGGCGCCAGCAGCGGCCGGCCCCTGTGGAAGGGCGAGAGCTTCGACGGCTACGACCCCCACGGAGCCGGCGCCCGCCCCTGCCCCGACACCGAGGCGGTCCGCCAGAAGGTCACCAAGTTGCGCCCAGGTAGTGGCTCGATCCTGGCCGCAGAGATCCCGGTGGCGGTCCGCCGCCGGGCCGTGGCCGACCAGATCGACCCGGCCCGGGTGGCCTTCCGGGACGTGAGCCGGAGCAACGACTCGCGCACTGTCCGGGCCTGCCTCGTCCCGCCGGGGGTCTTTCTCACCAACAAGGCGCCCTACCTGGCCTTCGCCGCGGGCGACGATCGCGAGCGGGCCGCCTGCCTGGCGATCATGGACAGCCTCCCCTTCGACTGGCAGGCCCGCCGCTTCGTGGAGATCAACCTCAACTTCTTCATCCTCGAAGGCCTGGTGGTCCCCGATCTCGGCGACGAGGACTTCGAGGCGGTGGCCGAGTGCTCCGCCCGCCTGTCGTGCGTGGACGACCGCTACGCCGACTTCGCCGGGTCCTTCGGCATCGAGCCCGGACCCCTTCCCGAGGAGGAGCGCCGGCGGCTGCGAGTCGAGATCGACGCCCGGGTGGCCCGCTCGTGGAGCCTGAGCGCCGGCGAGCTGGACCTGGTCCTCGGGGACTTCACCGCCGGCGCCGTGCCCGCCGCCTACCGCCAGGCCCTCCGCCGCCGGCTGGCCGAGCTCTCCGTGCTGTCCGACAAGCCGTAGGCATGCCCGGGCGGCCCTACCTGCTCGACAACCTGGGGGACGAGACGACCCACGCCGGCGCCCTCGGCTACCTGCTCGGCGACATCGGCACCTCCCACCCCCTCGCCGTGGCCACCGGGTACGTCAACCTGGCCGGCCTCCACCACCTGGCCACGCTGGTACAGGCCGGCCGGCCCACCCGGCTCCTGCTCGGGGCCGCTCCCGACCCCGGGCTCGGTGCCGACTTCCCGATCTCGCGCTTCGAACGGGCGCTACGGTCGCTGGCCGCGGATCGTGACCTGGCCCGGTTCCCGCCCAGTCGCGCCGCGGCCCACCTTTCCCATCTGGCTGCGTGGCTCGCCGAGCCTTCGGTCGAGGTGCGCCGTTACGTCACCCGGTTTCTCCACGGAAAGGCGTACCTGTTCGGCACCACCGCGGACGCCCGGGCCGCCCTGGTCACCTCGGCCAACCTGACCGGCGCCGGCCTGTTTGCCAACCTGGAGCTGGGCCTGGCCCACTACGACCCGCCGGTCGCCGGCGCCGCCCTGAAGTGGTTCGAGCGGCTGTGGGCCGACGCCGCCGACTACAAGGAGGCGCTGCAGGCCCTGCTGTTCCCCGACCCCGGTCTGGTCGAGCCCGAGACGGTCTACCTGCGGGCACTGCTGGAGCTCTACGGCGACGACCTCGAGGCCCCGCTGCCCCCGTCGACGATCTCTGCGGTTGCCCTGGCCGGCTTCCAGCGCGACGGCTACGAGCAAGCCCTGCGGATCGTGGCCCAGCACCACGGGGTCATATACGCCGACGGGGTCGGGACGGGCAAGACCGAGATCGGGCTGGCCTTCATCGAGGAGTACGCCCTGCACCGCGGCCACCACGCCCTGGTGGTCGCCCCCGCCCAGCTGGTGGCCAACTGGACCGAGCGCATCGACGCCGCCCGGCTGCCCGCCCAGGTCGTCAGCTACCAGCAGCTGGCCGGCGACGAGCAGCTGGCACCCGACGCCGCCCACCGCCGCCGCCACCTGCACGCCGGGCGCGACACCTACCGCCTGGTGGTGGTCGACGAGGCCCACGCTCTGCGCAACCCCGACACCACCTGGCGGCGGGCGCTGGAGCGCCTGCTCGGCGGCGAGCGCAAGGACCTGGTCCTGCTCACCGCCACCCCCATCAACAACGGCCTCTGGGACCTGTACCACCTGGTGATGGCCTTCGCCCGCCACGACCGGGCCTTCGCACCCATCGGCATCGACTCGGCCCGGGACCTCTTTGTGCGGGCCGGGGCCAGCGAACGTGACCCGGGCAACCTCGACCCCGACGTGCTGTTCCCGCTGGCCGACGCGGTGAGCGTGCGGCGCGACCGCCGGTTCATCGAGGACCGCTACCCCGGCGCCACCTTTCCCGACGGCACCCCCGTCCGCTTTCCTACCCCGGTGCTCGTCACCGCCCGCTACGACCTGGACCAGGCCCACCCCGGGCTGGTCCCCGACATCACGGCGTCGATCGGGGGGCTGACCATGGCCCGGTACCGGCCCAGCGCCTGGGAGATCGGGGCCGAGGAGGAGGCCGCCGAGGCCGCCCTCGGAGGCCTGCTGCAGTCGGGCGTCCTCAAGCGATTCGAGTCCTGCTGGGCGGCGTGCCTGTCCACGGTGTCGCGGATGCTGGCCGCCCACGACGCCTTCATAGCCGCGTGGGACGACCACGGAGTGGTGGCGTCGCGCGCCGCACTGCGGGCGGCCGCCTTGGCGGAGGTCGACGACGCCGGGCTGGCCTCGTGGGTGGCCGAGGAGGTCGCCGGCGACGCCGGGTCGAGGCCGAGCGGTGAGTTCCGGCCGGACTACCGCGACGCGGTGGCCGCCGACCGGGAGGTGCTTTCCCGCATCCGCGACCGCCTGGCCGGCCTCGACGCTGACTCCGACCCCAAGCTGGTGTTGCTCCGCCGGCTCCTCGAGGGCTCGCCTTCGGCGAAGGTGGCGGTCTTCGCCGGCTTCGGTGACACCGTCGACTACCTGGACCGTCACCTGGCGCCGGGCTTCGCCGGGCGGGAGCGGGTGGTGGTGATCGGCTCTGCCAGCGACCCCGACAGCCGGGCGGCCGCCCTGGCTCGCTTCTCTCCCAAGACGGTGGTGCGCCCCGACTACGTGCCAGCTGACGGCGAGGTCGACCTGCTGCTGTCCACCGACATCCTCTCGGAAGGCCAGAACCTGCAACAGGCGGGTGCGGTCATCAGCTACGACATGCCCTGGAACCCCCAGCGGGTGGTGCAGCGCAACGGCCGGGTCATCCGCCTCAAGAGCGACCACGACACGGTCCGGCTTACGACCATGCTGCCCGAGCCGGGGGCGCTGGAGGAGATCCTGCGCCTGGAGGCCACCATCCTGCGCAAGATCTTCGCCGCCAGTGTCTACGGCATGGAGTCGGGGGTCATCGAGGGCGTCGAAGTCGAGCTGCGCTCCTACGCCGCCCGGCTGGCCGCCGGGGACGAGACCCTGCTCGACGACGACGGTGACGCCGGGCAGGGCGGCGCGTTCTCGGGCGAGGACCTGCGGGCGGTCGTGCTGCGGGCCATATCTGAAGGCGAGACCCAGCGCCTCCGGGGCCTTCCGTGGGGGATCGGCGCCGCCTTCCGCCAGGGCCCGAGCGGCCCCCTGAGCGGGAGGCAGGCACCGGGTGTGCCGTCGACTGGCACGCCTGGCCTCTTCTTCGCGTGCCGTACCCGGGGCGGGGAGCGCTACTGGCGGTACGTGGAGGCCGACGGCCCAGACACCGACATCAGAGTCACCGACGTCGAGTCGGAGATGCTCCGGCGTATCAATCCCGGGAGCGCCCCGGGAGTAAGCCTCTCCGACGGCGGGGTGAATCTGGAGGACGCATGGCAGGCCGCGGTGGCCGACATCGTCGCCGCTCACAACCGCAGGGGGGACCCTCGCTACGCCCAGGAGCGCATCGGTCCGGCGCAGCGCTTCGCCGTCGACCTGCTTCGCGATCCCACCGTCACGCTGCCGGTCGGTGCGGCCGCAGCCGAGGAGGCCTTGTCCGTCGAGCGAAGCTCCTCGGTGCGCCAGGCGCTCAGCGAGGTCCGTGCCCGCCTGGTCGATGCCACCATCTCAGCGGACAGGGCGGCCCAGGACATAGTGGCCGTGGTCGATTCGTACGGGCTCCAGCCGGTCGAGGCTCCTCCGCTGCTGGAGCCCATCACCGAGGACGACCTCGGCGTGGTCTGCTGGATGGCCGTGCTTCCGGCCACGAGGACGCCGGATCCGCCGGCGGGCACTACCAAGGCGAGCGTTGCTTCGTTGACTGAATTTTGAGTATCCACGCTGGTCAAGACCTCAACAGAGTCAACGAAGCAACGCTCGTCTTAGTACGACCAGTGGGCGGAGGTGGCACTGATGATCACCACGGTGCTGCAGGCGCCATGCCCTACCGTCCGGTGTCGATGTCGCGCTCCATCGGCTCCATCCCCTTCGGGATAGGCGGCTCCATCTCCTTGCCCAGAGTCCTACGCCAACGGCCAGGTAGCGGAGGGAAGGTGCGGGCCAGGTCCGCGCCGTCCGGGTGGGTGCCCCGGAAGACATCGATCACGGAACGAAAGTCCTCGATCGACAAGCCGCGGCCCAGGTGGGGGCCTCCACTCGGGCGCCCGGCGAGGGGAGCCAGCCCGTGCTGTGCGGCCATGGCCTTGAGGCGACGGTCCCAGCGCATGCGCTCCGCATTGTCGCCATAGGCCCGAGCGCCGTCGAACAGCTCCCGAGGCTCGGCCTGGCCGGCGTCAGCCACCAGCGCGTTGACCCTGGTGAGCGGGCCGATGCCCAGGGCGGCCGAGCCGGGGTCGCGGTCCCACACGGCCGCGTTGGCCTTGAGGTGGCGCTCGGGGTGGCACAGGACCTCCACGGTTAGCTCCGGCTCGCGCATGGAAGGGTGGTCCCGGTCGAAACGCAGGTCCACTCCGGCCTCGACCAGGCGCTTGTTCAGGGCGGAGTTGGGCAGGTGGCGCGACACGGCGATCACGGTCAGCTGCTCCCCCAGCCGGCCGGCACCCAGCGCCTCGCGCAGCCCGAGGGGCCGGCGGGTGCGGGCGGCGGCTGCGACGACAACCCCTGGGTAGTGGTCGAAGTCGGTGCTGCGGGCATCCCACAGGTCGACCAGCAACACGTCGACCCGGTCCCAGTCGCGGCTCGGCTCCAGGGCCTGTGCGGGGCTGAGCACGCAGTGGAGGTGGACCCCGGCGACGCCAGCGAGCAGGGCCGCCCGGCCGGCCCGCTCCACCGGGTCGTCGTCGACGACTACGACCTGGACCCCGGTATCTGCGCGCATCGCTCTCCTGCGGTGGCAAGCATCTGGGCAACCTCGGCGAGGATGCCCTCGGGCACCCTATCGCCGGCCTGGTCCACGAGCTCGTCGAGCAGTCGGACCCGGTCGGAGAAGAAGCTCCGGGCCCCGTCGAGGGCGGCGCCCACGGCGTCGTCGATGGCGGCATTCTCCAGCCCGGTGGTCGAGGCCAGGCGCGCCGACTCGACGGCGATCGAGCGGGTCAGCGCGTACGCGCCCACTGACCAGACGGAGTCGGCCAGATAGGCCCGGGCCGAGCGAGGCGCCGGGCTGGCCACGAAGCCCAGGGCCACGACCATCGCCAACCCGGCCCAGGCAAGGTGCCGCTCGGGGCCCGACATGCTGGACCGGTACGCGGCCAGCAGGCTGACGTGGCCGGCCACCGCAGGATGGAACGCCGGTCGGGGTAGAGCGCTGCAGGCTCCTGTGGGCGGCTTCGCTGTCCTGGGCGGTGTCGCTCCTGGTGGTGAGGTGCTCCGGGCCACTCCCCACACGTGGGCCCCGAGTGCGGCGGTGGCGGCGCCCACCAGGGCCCGGCGCCGCAGGGCCGAGTCCACGGGGACCGAGCGAGCAGCCCACACAGCCGCTGTGCCAGCACCAAGAGCAGGCCCGAGACAGGCAAGTGGCGAGGCGCCACCATGTGACGGCAGCGCCGGCATCGCCATGAGCGCCGCCTGGATGGCCAGGGCCGACACTGCATAGTCCGCCCGTGGCCGGGGCAGGGATGCCGGCCCGGCCAGGACGACCGAGCACGGACCGAGGCGCACCACAACGGTGGCGCTCGGTCCCTCACCGACCACGTCCACGCGAACCTCGGTCGGCCCGGCCAGGGCGTCCTCGTCCAGGGCGTCGAGCAGGGTGGCGGCCTGGGTCGGGTCGAGCAACGTCAACCCGACGGCCCGGTCGACGACGAAGCGGACGTGGGCACCGAGGTCGGCATGGGACTGCTGGGCCTCCCAGGACCGGAGCACGGTGGCCAGGTACTGGAGCCCGGTGGCGGTCACCCAGCTGCTGCGCTCACGCTTCCAGTCGTCGAGGAGCGCCCACCGGGTGGGATCGCCCCCGGCCAGCTCCAGCTTGTGAGCGGCATCGCGCACCAGGTCGGCGAGGGAGTCGGTGTCCACGCTCAGCCTGGTCACTGCCTGCTCCGCGGCGTCGGCCGCCATTGCTGCGATCACCTGGGCCTGACCCCGAGCCGCCGCCTCGTCGGCTGCGTCGGCGAAGCCCATGCTGAGCCCGGGGATGGCCATTATCACCGGCCAAGCCGCCTGGCTGGCGCGCAGTGGCCGCCCGGTCAGGGCCCGGACGACGATCGCCACCGCCGAGCAGGCAAGCGGCTCGACAAGGCCGAGCCAGCGATAGCGCACGGAGCACTCCAGGGCCAGCGGGCCGAGCGGCACCATCGAAACCTCTGCCTGGTCGGCGTTGTCCGCCAGGCAGTTCCACACGAGGGCGTCGATGGCATCGACGACCACCCGCGGCGCAACCAAGGGCCGCTTGGAGCGCCGGAGCACCAACGACAGGCCCACGTCCGCTCCGGCGAAGGCCCCCACCAGGACGCGCCGGCGACGGCTGACACCGGCACCCAGCGGTGAGGCCAACTGCCACGCCCGTGTGGCCAGGCGCATGCTGGCCGTTATCGCAGGACGGGCTTCCAGCACGACTGCCAGCGTGCGTCGCCGTCCCGAAATGCGCGACCCAGGAACGCCGATGGGTGACGAGACTAGCTAGACTAGCTAGGCGACTGGTGATGTGCAATTGGCCCCCTGGTTTGCACAACTGTACTTCCTCACAATGAAGGCATGGATCCAGCTTCACGGCAAGCACACACATGGCGGGTGCGGCTTGCCGGGCCCCCGATCGCCGGGACTGGACCATCCGACAAGAGAGGACACCTCATGCCCCAACATCCCACCAAGCAGGCGGCAAGCAAGATCGGTTCGGTGACCGCATTGCTTGCCTTCCTAATCTCCCTAGCAACGACCGCCGCGGTTACAGCCGCACCTGCACTAGCCTCAACTCCTACCTTTGGCACCATGAACGACCAGGGCGGGATCTACCGGCGCTCGGCCCCGAACTGGAACACCCCGGTCGCTCAGACAGGGAACGGATTCTATCCCGGGACCAGCGTAAGGGTACTCTGCTATCGGGGGGGCACAACAGTGCCTGGGAGTGCCAACACTATGTGGGTTAGCGCCACGTGGGCCGGAGGTCCCGGCCACGGCTCCGGCTGGATGAACGAGCACTTCGTCAACGACGGAGCAGCTATCAACAAGGCCGCCGGTGGGGTACCGCCCTGCGGCTCGCCACCCCCTCCGCCAGCGACGAACGCACAGAGAGCAATAGCATGGGCACAGTCCAAGCTCGGTCAGACATCCTGGGATGGGTACTGCCTCGGCTTTGTCTACCAGGCGTACCTTTACTGGGCTGGCGTCAATATCACTAACCCTAATGCCCTGCCGTACGGGCCATCGCATGACTCTGCCCACACCTACTGGACGGTGGCACCGAACCATCACAGCGACCGCACGCCGCCCGCCGGTGCGCTTGTCTTTTGGCGGTCCGTGGCTTCGCCAACCGGATACGGACACGTCGAATTGTCCGAAGGAGGTGGGACAATCATCAGCTCCTACGACAGTCGGACTCCTGGCATCCACACGTTCAACATCAACTCCTATCCGCCTTACCTCTATCTAGGCTAGGCTAGGCTGGGTCAAGAACTGGTGAGAGCGAGGGCACGCCGAACCAGCCCACCCCTGGAGACGGCACTCTAAACTCGAGTCTTATGGCCCAATCTGTGTGCCAAGAGGGACCAGGTCGACACTCGATGCCTGGTCCCTCTTCGCGAGGCCATCCGACACTCAGCACGGCGGCAGGGCGGCGGCCAGTTGTCTCAAGCGGTTCCAGGTCCGGCAGTTGGGGATCCGTCCCTCCTGTAAGTCCGTCAAGTCCCAGCGCGCTAGGTCCAGCTGACGTCTATTCGCCGCCGGCCGCCGACGAGGCGACCGGTCGCCCTTCGTGACCGCCGATCCGGCCGATCAGCCCCCCTTCCCAGCTCTTGCGCGCTGCCAATCCACCCGCAGAGCGAATCCGGCAGTGTCCCGGTCGATCGCCGGGTGACACATGTCACGGTCCAGCACCGCATCCGGCTCTTGACATCCATTTGTCGCCGTTGTATGATTGGAGGGCCGGGATAATCCCGGACAATTGACGGGTAGGCAGAGGGGCAATCATGTCGAGTCAAGCCGAGCGCGCCAGGCGCGCCGAAAGACCATTCCTTCCGGAGGAGCTAGCCAGGATGTGGGACCTTCCTGCCAACCAGAAGGCTCCTATGGAGGTGCACCAGGGCCTGACCCGGCCCCGGTTGCAATTCCATGCGCACACCGATAACGAAGACCTGTCCAGGCTGCTCCATCCATCCAACGGTGGTGCGGCGACGGGCCCGGCCACGGAATGGGAGATGGTGCTGCCCGAGGGCGTGCAGCTGGGCCAGCCGGGCAGGACCGGCGACAGGCTGGAGCGCTCCGAGCACGACCTGCCGGCACAGGCCAGCACCGGGCCGTTCCGGCCGGAGTGGACTCCCTTGTCCTACCAGGCCCGGTCGTCGACCCAGATGGCGTCCCGGGCGCCCATGCGCCGGATCAAGGGCACGGCGACCGATCCCTACTACGGGGTGTACCCGCCCGACGTGCGCCAGGTGTTCTGGCCGGGAAGCTATCCCTGGCAGTGTGTCGGGCGGATATTCACCTGGACCGACTGGGGGAAGGGCGGCGGTTGGACCTGGTCGGGCTCGGGGGTGCTGGTGGGCCGCCGCCACGTGGTGACGGCCGGCCACGTGTGCCCGTGGGGATCGCGCAGCTGGGCCATGAAGTTCGTGCCCGGGTACTGGGACGGCGCCCCAGCCGACGGCCAGGGAGCGCAGTCGTGGACCTCGGACTACCGCGGCTGGAACACCGACGACACCGTCGCTGCCCACGACATGGCCGTCCTGCGCCTGTACGACCCGATCGGGTCCTGGCTGGGGTGGATGGGCACCAGAGTCTACGACTCGGGCTGGCAGGGTGGCGCCTACTGGACCCTCGCCGGCTACCCCGGTTCGATCGCCGGGGCCGAACGACCCTCCTACCAGTCGGGCATTGCCGTCCTCGACGACGACAACGACGGCGACGCCAAGGAGATCGAGCACCACGGCAGTGCCACCCCCGGAGACTCCGGCGGCCCGTTTTTCGGCTTCTGGAAGGACGGGCCCCACGCCATCGGCACCACCAGCGGCGGGGAGTCGATCTCCGGCGGCTTCCTTGGCTGGGGGGACGAGGACAACAACATCGAGGCCGGCGGAAAGGCCCTGGTGGACCTCGTCCTGTGGGCCCAGGCCAACTGGGCGGGCTGAGCGGTCTGGCTCAACCCCATTCGCGCCGGCGCAGCTCGTAGATGGCAATGGCCGCGGCCGTGGCCACGTTGAGCGAGCCGACGCGGCCCAACAGGGGCAGGAATGCCACCGCGTCGCACGCCGCCAGGGTGGACGGTGAGAGGCCACGGTCCTCGTGGCCGATGGCCAGGCACACGTCGGGGCCGGCGTTGAGCTGGTGGAGGGGTACGGCGGCGTCGGCCAGCTCGAGGCCGACGACGCTGTAGCCGTCCTCCCGGGCAGTGTCGGCCGCGTCGCGTCCCCGCTCGAACGACGTCCACGACAGGTAACGCTCCGTCCCCATGGCGGTCCGGCCGGCGCGGTGGTGCGCCGGGGAGGTCGAGCCTGCGGCCAGGTAGAGGTGGTCCACCCGGTAGGCCGCCGAGGCGCGTGCGATGGCGCCCACGTTGAAGGGGGACTCGACCCCGTCGAGGAGGAGGGCGACCCGGCCGGCGGTGCGCCGGTGCCACTCCCGGTGGAGCCGTTTGAGGTCGGTCGGGCCGAGTTGCTTCACCATGCCCCCGGGATGGCGCCCGGGTCCGGCCGACCGTCCTCGGACCGGTCGCCCTGCCGGGGACCGTCCTCGGACCGGTTTCCCTGCCGGGGACCGTCCCCAGACCGTCCGTCCACCCCGGGACCGTCCTCGGACCGGTCGCCCTGCCGGCGTCGCACGTCGAGGACCCTGTACCCGGACTTGGAGGCGGCCCGGCGGACGGCCCAGCCAGCGTCGCCCAGCCAGGAGGCCAGCGAGTCGGCCCCGAGGTGGCGGTGCACCACCAGCCAGGCGCTCCCCGACGGCGCCAGGCGGGGCAGCCAGGTCCCGAGGAGCTGGTGGAGGGCGGCCTTGCCGATCCGGACCGGGGGATTGGACCAGATCCCGGCGAAGACGAGCCCCGCTGGAACCTGGTCGGCGGTGACCGGCCGGACGTTGTCGAGCCCGAGCCGGCCGGCGTTCTCGGCCACCAGGGCCAGGGCCCGCTGGTTGACGTCGAGCGCCCAGACCCTGGTCGCGGGGTCTGAGCGGGCCAGGCAGCGGGCCAGGCAGAGGGCTATGGGCCCCCACCCGCAGCCGAGGTCGAGCAGGTCACCCGCCGGCGGGCGGGGGACAGCCGGGTCGTGGAGAGCGACGTCGAGGAGGTGGCGGGTCCCCGGGTCGAGGCGGTCGGAGGAAAAAACCCCCCGGTCGCTCGCCAGGCGCAGCGTCTCACCGGGGACCGCCAGGTCGACTTCCCGCCGCCGGGAGGCGACCGCCGGCCGGTCGTCGAAGTAGTGCGCGGGGGACATGGCGACCAGGAGGGTACCGGTGGGCATGACGCTATCCTGGGACCATGGCCCAGTACCAGATCCGCCTCTTCGGTGACCCGGTGCTCAAGCAGCGGGCGTCGGAGGTCTCCGATATCGACGGCAGCATGGTGCAGCTGGCCGGCGAGATGGTGACCACCATGCACGAGGCCCGAGGCCTGGGCCTGGCCGCCCCCCAGGTCGGCGTGGGAAAGCGCCTGTTCGTCTACCAGCTGCGCGAGGACAGCGCCCAGCCAATGACCGTGGTCAACCCCGTCATCTCGGAGTCCCGGGGCGAGTGGGAGTACGAGGAGGGGTGCCTGTCCATCCCGGGCCTGTACTTCCCCATCGTGCGGCCGAAGGAGGTCCACCTGACCGGCTACGACCTCGACGGCAACGAGGTCTCCATCGAGGCCGACGAGATCCTGGCTCGCTGCTTCCAGCACGAGCTGGACCACCTCGACGGCCGCCTGCTGCTGGAGCTGCTCGACAAGGGCCAGCGCAAGTCGGCCATGAAGGAGCTGCGCCGGCGGGCCGAGTCCTCCGAGCCGGCCGTCTCGGTCTAGCCAGGTCCCGGTCCGAGCCATCGGCTCTCTCGCCGAGCCTTCCCCGGGCCGACCACAGCGTCTGGCATTCCTCGGCACCCCCGAGGTCGGGGTCACCGTGATGCGCCGGCTCGTCTCCGCCGGCTTCGCGCTGTCCTGTGTCGTCACCGCGCCCGACCGCCGGCGGGGCCGGGGGGCATCCCTCGGCCCGAGCCCCGTCAAGGCGGCGGCCGCCGAGCTCGGCCTGCCGGTGACGGCCCGGGTGGAGGATGTCTTGGACGCCGGCGTCGACCTCGGGGTGGTGGTGGCCTTCGGCCGCATCATCGCCCGGCCCGTGCTGGAGCAGGTGCCCATGGTCAACCTCCACTTTTCCCTGCTGCCCCGCTGGCGGGGTGCGGCACCGGTGGAGCGGGCCCTGCTCGCCGGCGACACCGAGACCGGCGTGTGCCTGATGGTTGTCGCCCCCGAGCTCGATGCCGGCGGCATCTACCGCAGCCGGGCCATCTCGGTCGGTCCCGGCGACACCGCCGACGACCTGCGCCGGCGCCTGGCCGCTCTGGGCAGCGAGTTGCTGGTCGAGGCCCTCCACCATGGGCTCGGGGCCGCCGCTCCCCAGGAGGGCGAGGCCACCTACGCCGCCAAGATCGGCCCCGGCGAGCGCCGGATCGACTGGGCGGCGCCTGCCGGCCAGATGGACCGCGTCGTGCGGATCGGCCGGGCGTGGACGACATGGCGGGGAAAACGCCTCCTCGTGCTCCAGGCACGCCCTGCCGAGGATGCCGGCTTGGCTCCGGGTCAGCTCGACGGCGTGCGGGCCGGAACCGGTCAGGGAACCCTTGAGCTGGTCCAGCTGCAGCCCGAGGGGCGGGGCCCCCTCGGAGCCGCCGAGTGGGTGCGGGGGGCCCGGCCCGGCCCCGGCGACCGGTTGGGCTGGTGAAGCCGCCGGCTGGCGCTGGGGCCCGGCCGCCGGCTGGCGCCCGCCGGCTGGCCATCGAGGCGGTGGCCGCCGTCGACGCCGGCGCCCGGGCCAACGTCGTCGTCCCCGCCCTCCTCGCCCGCAGCGACCTGGCCGCCCGGGACCGGGCCTTTGTGACCGAGCTGGTCTACGGCACGGTGAGGATGCGCCGGGCCTGCGACTGGCTGGTCGATCGCTTTGCCCGGGGCAGGCTGGACCGCGAGGTGCGCGCCGCCCTGCGGGTCGGGGCCTACCAGATCGCCTTCCTCGGCACACCCCGCCACGCCGCCGTGTCGGCCACCGTCTCCGCCGTCGACGGCCCCGGCCGCCGGGTGGTCAACGCCGTCCTGCGCCGGGTGGCCGACCTGGTCGACGCCGGCGGGGCGCTGTGGCCAGACCGGGCCACCCAGCTCAGCTACCCCGACTGGATCATCGAGGTGCTGGTCGAGGACCTGGGGCCGGCTGACGCGTGGGCGGCGATGGCCGAGATGAACCGAGCTGCCACCGCGACCACCCGTCCCGACGGCTACGTCCAGGACCGGGCCAGCCAGATGGCGGCCGCTCATGTGGAGGCTCGGCGGGGAGAACGGATCCTCGACCTGTGCGCCGCGCCGGGCGGCAAGGCGACTGCCCTCGCCGGCGGCGGCGCCTTCGTGGTCGCCGCCGACGTGGACCGGGCAAGGGCAGCCATGGTGGCGGCCAACGCCGGACGGCTCGGTTGCGCTGGGATCTCGGTCGTGGTGGCCGACGGGCGCCAGTCCCCGCTGGCCGCCTCCACCTTTGACCGGGTCCTGGTCGACGCCCCGTGTTCAGGACTGGGGGTGCTGCGCCGGCGCCCCGACGCCCGCTGGCGTGGCCGCCGGGAGGATCTGGGCCGCCTCGCCGGGTTGCAGAGGCAGCTTGTGCGCTCCGCCATCGGCCTGGCCCGCCCCGGAGGGGTGGTCGTCTACAGCGTGTGCACCATGACCCGGGCGGAGACGGCGGCCATCGACTCCTGGCTGGCCAAGGCCCACCCCGACCTCGAGGCGCTGCCCCCACCCCCGGCGCCCTGGCGCCCGGCCGGGCGGGGCGCCCTGCTGCTCCCCCAAGACGCCGGCACCGACGGCATGTTCCTCCTCGCCCTGAGATCCCGTCCCTGAGATCCACCGAGCAAGGGCGCTAGATTGCCCCGGGTGGCCATGGCCAAGGTCCTCACCATCTCCGACGGCGTGATGGCCGGCACGAGGGAGGACGGCTCGGGCGAGGCCCTGGGAGCCGCTCTGGTGTCGGCCGGATTCGAGGTGGTCGAGCGCTCCGCCATCGCCGACGGGGTGGCCGCCGTCGCCGGCGAGCTGGCCCGCCTGACCGCCAGCTTCGCCGGCCTGGTGGTCACCACCGGGGGGACCGGCTTCGGCCCCCGGGACCACACGCCCGAGGGTACAAGGGAGATCATCGAGCGCGACGCCCCCGGCCTGGCCGAGGCCATGCGCCTGGTCAACCCCCTCGGCCGGCTGTCGCGAGGGATCGCCGGCATCCGGGGCCACAGCATCGTGCTCAACACGCCGGGCTCCTCTGCCGGGGCGCTGGAGTGCCTCAACGCGGTGATCGACGTCATCCCCCACGCCCTGGAGCTCCTGGCCGGCGGGGACAGCCCCCACCCCCGCCACCGGCCGTGAGCGCCGGCGCTCGGACGGGCCGGGCCGACGACGAGATCTGGATGGCCGAGGCCCTGGCTGCGGCCACCGGGGTGCGGACACTCACCACCCCCAACCCCTGGGTGGGCTGCGTGGTGGTGCCCGCCGGCGACGACCCGGTCAGCGTGGCCGCCACCGAGCCTCCGGGCGGGGCGCACGCCGAGGCCGCCGCCCTGACCCTCGCCGGCCCAGCCGCCCGGGGGGCCACCGTCTACACCACCCTCGAGCCCTGCAGTCACCATGGCCGCACGCCGCCTTGCACCGAGGGCCTCGTCGCCGCCGGCGTGGCCCGGGTGGTTGTGGCCATCGACGACCCCGACCCGGCGGAGCGGGGCGCCGGATTGCACGCCCTGCGCCAGGCCGGGATAGAGGTAGTCGTGGGCGTAATGGCCGCCGAGGTCACCGCCTCCCTGGCGCCCTACATCAAGCACCGCCGGACCGGCCGCCCGTGGGTGGTCCTCAAGATGGCAGCCACCCTCGACGGGCGCACCGCCGCCCCTGACGGCTCCAGCCGCTGGTTGAGCGGGCCTCTGGCCCGCACCGACGTCGCCCGCCTGCGGGCCGAAAGCGACGCCGTGGTGGTGGGGGCGGGCACGGTGCGAGCCGACGACCCGGCCCTGACCGTGCGCGGCGTGGATGGCCGGGATCCCCTGCGGGTCGTCCTGGGATCGATACCCGCCGGCGCCGCCGTCCGCCCCGCCCTCAGCCTGGGGGGCGACCTGGGCGAGATCCTGGACGACCTGGGCCGGCGGGGGGTCCTCCAGGTCCTCGTCGAGGGAGGTGCCCGGGTGGCCGGCGACTTCCACCGGGCCCGGTTGATCGACCGCTACGTCCTCTACCTGGCCCCCGCCCTCTTCGGCGGCGACGACAGCCGCCCGCTCTTCGCCGGCCCCGGGGCGCCCACCGTGGCCGACCTGTGGCGGGGCGAGATCGTCGAGGTGCGCCGGCTCGGCCCCGACCTCCGGGTCGAGCTGCGAGCGGCCTGAGCCACCGTGTTCACCGGGACGCCGTGCTCGACCGGGACGCCGTGCTCGACCGGGACGCCGTGCTCGACCGGGACGCCGTGCTCGACCGGGACGCCGTGCTCGACCGGGACGCCGTGCTCGACCGGGACGCCGTGCTCGACCGGGACGCCGTGTTCACCGGAATAGTCGAGGAGCTGGGCCGCCTGACCGATCGGCGGGCCCGGGGAGGCGGGGTCGAGCGGCTGGTCTTCGCCGCCCCCACCGTCGCCGCCGGCACCCGCCTGGGCGACTCCATCGCCGTCAACGGCTGCTGCCTGACGGTGGCCGAGCTGGGGCCGGGCTGGTGGGCGGCCGACGCCGTGGCCGAGACGCTCGGTCGCACCAACCTGGGCGGCATGGGCGCGGGGGCCTGGGTCAACCTGGAGAGGGCGGCCCGGCTCGGGGATCGCATGGGCGGCCACCTGGTCCAGGGACATGTCGACGGCACCGGGGTGGTGACCAGGGCGGCGCCCGACCTCGAGGTCCGGGCAACGCCCGAGATGGTCCGCTACCTCGTGGTCAAGGGATCGGTGACCGTCGACGGGTGCAGCCTCACCGTGGTCGGGATCGGGTCCGACAGCTTCAGTGTCGCCGTCATCCCCCATACTGCGGAGGTGACGACAATCGGTCTGCGAGCCTGCGGTGACGACGTCAACCTGGAGGTCGACCTGATCGCCAAGTACGTGGAGCGGCTGCTCGCGGGCCACCCGGCGGCCGGGCTGGCGCCCGGCGGGGAGGCCTGAGGTCGGTGGAGCTGGCACCCATCGAGGACGCCATCGCCGCCGTCGGCCGGGGCCAGATGGTGGTCGTGGTCGACGACGAGGACAGGGAGAACGAGGGTGACCTCATCCTGGCGGCCAGCGCCGCCACACCCGAGGCCATCGCCTTCCTGGTCAAGCAGACCTCCGGGCTGATCTGCGCGGCGATCACCAGTGAGCGGGCCGACGCGCTCGACCTGCCCTTGATGGTCGCCCGCAACACCGAGTCCCAGCGCACGGCCTTCACCGTGACCGTCGACGCCCGGCGCGGGACCACCACCGGCATCTCCGCCACCGACCGCTCGGCGACGGTCGGGGCCCTGCTCGACCCCCGCACCCGGCCCGAGGACCTGACCCGGCCGGGACACCTCCACGTCCTGCGGGCCCGGGACGGGGGGGTGCTCAAGCGGGCCGGCCACACCGAGGCCGCCGTGGACCTGGCCCGTTTGGCCGGTCTGGAGCCGGCCGGCGTGCTCTGCGAGGTGGTCACCGAGGACGGCCTGGGCATGGCCCGCCGCGACGACCTGGAGCGCTTTGCCGACCGCCACGGGCTGCTCATGGTCTCCATCGCCGACCTGATCCGCTACCGGTCCCGCCAGGAAAAGCTGATCCGCCGGGTGGCCGACGCCCGCGTGCCCACCGAGTGGGGCGAGTTTCGCTGCGTGGCCTACGAGAGCCTGCTCAACAAGGACAGCCACGTGGCCTTCGTGATGGGCGAGCCGGCCGGCCTCGACAACGTCCTCGTCCGGGTGCACAGCGAGTGCCTGACCGGCGACGTGTTCGCATCGCTGCGCTGCGACTGCGGCAGCCAGCTGCGCACCGCCATGGCCACCATCGCCGCCGTAGGCACCGGAGTGGTGGTCTACCTGCGGGGCCACGAGGGGCGCGGCATCGGCCTGGCCCACAAGCTGCAGGCCTACGAGCTGCAGGACACCGGGCTCGACACGGTGGACGCCAACGTGGCCCTCGGCCTGCCCGTCGACAACCGGGAGTACGGCATCGGGGCGCAGATCCTCGTCGACCTGGGCCTGACCACGATGAGGATCATGACCAACAACCCAGCCAAGCTCGGTGGACTGGAGGGCTTCGGCCTTACCATCGTGGAGCAGGTACCCATCCCGCCGGCGGTGACCGACGACAACCTGCAGTACCTGAGGACCAAGAGGGAGCGCATGGGCCATCTCCTGGAGGGCCTGCAGTGACCACGTACGAGGGCCAGCTCTACGGCCAGGGACTGCGCATCGGCCTGGTCTGCGGCCGCTTCAACCGGCTGGTGACCGACGCCCTGCTGGCCGGCGCCCTCGACGCCCTGCGCCGCCACGGCGTCGCCGGCGACGACGTGGACGTGGCCTGGGTGCCAGGAGCCCTAGAGATCCCCTTGGCCGCTCGGACCATGGCCGCGACCGGGCGGTACCACGCCCTGGCCGTGCTCGGATCGGTGATCCGCGGCGCCACCGGCCACTACGACCTAGTGGTCGGACAGTGCGCCGCCGGCGTGACCCGGGCCCAGCTCGACGCCGGCGTGCCCATCGTCTTCGGGGTCCTCACCACCGAGAACCTGGACCAGGCCATGGAGAGAGCGGGCAGCAAGGGTGGCAACAAGGGAGCCGACGCCGCCCTGGCCGCCGTGGAGATGGCCGACCTGCTGCGCCGGTTGTCGTCCACCAGGACCCAGGGCGCCCCGCCGCCACCGGATCCTTGACGGCACCGTCGCCCGGCCTTTGGACCACTGTTGTGCACCAAGGTATGGTTTAAGGGGTCCCGGTGCACACTGCGTCGATCCCGGCTTCGGCATCGGCGTCGTTGTCCGTGAACGCAAGGTGATCCACGGCGTGACGAATGTCGTCATCGGGAACCCATGCCTGCGGGCGCTCCCGATGGTCCATACCGTCAACCCGAATATCGTACCGCGAAACTTGGTTCGGATCGGTAGGCACCCCCACACAGATGGCCTCGCCCGAGCGGGATCGTTGTGCGGGACGTCGCTGCTTGGGACGCTCCTAGGGTTGCTGCATCGACTGCAGATGCGGCTGCGGCTCTGGGGTGAAGGGCAAGCGGGTGTTCGTCGACAAGGAGCACCAGCTGGCCTGGATGGTCGCTTGGAGGACACTGCGGTCACCATGGCCGACTAGGTCCTGGTGTCGCCGAACGGCCGCCGGCTCAGGCAGGCACGGGGTGCCGGTCCATGGGCTCCGTCGGGGTCTGTGAAGGGAGAGAGTTGGACGCTTTCAGCCGTTTGGACGGATCGTACCCAAATACGGTCGAAAACGTCCAAACCGCGAAATGTGTCCAAAAGTGACCCTGAGGACGGCCAGTTGCGCCGCCGCCAGCCCGGCCCACCGGCACGCCCCACCGGTCGACCAGCGCCGCCGGCATGGCCAAGGCTCCGGGTCCCCCTGGAGCGGCGGGCACGGCCGGCTGGAGCAATCCGTGCCCGACCCGGGCAAGCCGGGCCCGCACCTGCCGGCGGCGGGCCAGCCCTCAGCCGGCCAGCCCCTGTGCACCTCGTCCGGCCTGATCGAGGTTATGGCCGACGGCACCTGCGGGGGGGTGCCTGGCGGTGGAGGTCGCCGCCACCGACCAGCACGAGGCGGTTCTCGATAGCAGCGTTCGGCCCGACGTAGAGCGTGCCGGGCGAGGGGCTGGAGGGCGGGGCGGTGACCACTTGGATGCCTTCGCCTCCGAGGGCCGGGACCACCTGGTCGTAGCTCATGGCCTCGGTCACCTCGAGTCGAGGAACGAACTGTCGCAGAGTGGTTCTGGTCGAGGAGGAGGCTGCCCGGGCCTCCCGAGGTCGAGGTCGCCTCGACCAGGCAGTGGGCGTGACCGGGGATGGTCGCGGCGCTGAGCCACATCACGTACTGGCCATCGAGGTAGTGGACCGTGGGGCCAGTCGGTCCCCGCCGGCCCGGCCAGGTCCGGAGCGGCCGCGGGGTCGGGGAAGTCCGACACCTCGCTCACCACGGACGGGTTGCCGCCCGGGACCGGGACCTCGACGGGCGGGGACGGCCCGGGCCCCGTCGGTGCGCCGGCGGCGGTCGCGGCCGGGCCCGGTCCCGCGGCGTTGGCGGCCACGATCGAGTAGTCGTACTGGGTGGAGGGCGCCAGTCGAAGAGGTCGACGTCGTCGCCACTCCAGCCGACTGCCACGATCGAGCAGTCGTACCGGGTGGAGGGCGCCAGGCCGGCGAAGGTGACGGTGAGGGTGGTCCCCGGCACGCTCTGGGCGGCGATCGGCGCCGGCGACGCGTCTATCAGGGGCGTGACCGTGTAGGAGGTGACCGGCGACCCGTTGGCCGGCGCCGCGCTCCACGAGACCACCGCGGTGGTGCCGCTGGTGGTCGCCGTCGGGGCCCCGGGCGGCCCCGGGACGCCGGCGGGGCCTGCGAGGGGGGCCCCTCAGCCGGCCAAGACAGTGGCGTTCGTGGTGATGAACTGGGCAGTGCCCGGCTTTACTGCGACCGGGTCGGGCACCGGCACCACCACCGGCTCGATGGCCGGCACCGTGACGGTGAAGATGGCCTGGAACACGGCGCCCTTCAGCAGGATTGGCTTGCCGTTGACGGTCTGCTTTGTCATGTTGGTGGGCAGGAGGATGACCGTGAGAGTGCCCATCCCAGGGGTGACGAACGGGGGAGAGTTGTAGGGCAGCGGCACCCGCAGGACCGGGGGGATCTCGTCGCCCAGGAGGCAGATGTTGGGGCCGGCGGCCATTACCGTCATCCCCGTCCCCATCAGGGGCACCGGGGGGATCAGCATGGGCACGATAGCCGGCGGCGCGATGGTGACCTTGAGCATGTCGCCGGTCCGGATGATGAAGTCGCTCACCGCGAAGGCCTCCCCTGGCTGGCTGGCGAGGACCCTGGCTGGCTGGCGGGGACCCTGCCTGGCTGGCAAGGACCCTGGCTGGCTGGCGAGGACCCTGCCTGGCTGGCGACGACCCTAGCGGGAGCAGGCGGCCGCTATCCTCGCCGGATGCTCCGCCTCGTCCTGCCCAAGGGCTCCCTGGAGCAGGCCACTCTCGCCCTCTTCGACGCCGCCGACCTGGCGGTGAGGCGGAGCTCGGAGGTCGACTACCGGGCCACAGTTGACGATCCCCGCCTGGCCGAGGTGCGGATCCTGAGGCCGCAGGAGATACCCCTCTACGTGGCCCAGGGCCTGTTCGACCTGGGCATCACCGGCCGGGACTGGATCGAGGAGACCGCCAGCGACGTGGTCTCGCTGGGTGAGCTGCAGTACTCCAAGTCCAGCTCCCGGCCCATTCGCATAGTGCTGGCCGTGGCCGCCGACTCGCCCGTCCAGGGGGTCGCCGACCTGCCCGACGGGGTCAGGGTCTCGACCGAGTACCCCGGCCTCACCTCCCGCTTCCTCGCCTCCCACGGGGTGGACGCCAGGGTAGAGATATCCCACGGGGCCACCGAGGCCAAGATCCCCGAGATCGCCGACGCCGTCGTCGAGCTCACCGAGACCGGGCGCGCCCTGCGCGCCGCCGGCCTGCGCATCACCGACACCGTCATGGTGTCGAGCACCGAGCTGATCGCCAATCCGACCTCGTACGCCAACTCGGCCCGGCGCCACGCCATGGAGCAGCTTATGACGCTGCTGCAGGGCACGCTGGCCGCCCGGGGCCGGGTGCTGGTCAAGCTGAACGTGGGGCCCGCCGCCCTCGACGCCGTCATCTCCCTCCTCCCCTCCATGAAGGCTCCCACCGTATCCAAGCTGTCGGGCCAGGGCGGCTTCGCCCTGGAGACGGTCGTGCCGAAGACGATCATCAACACCCTGATCCCCGCCCTGAAGGACTGCGGCGCCAGCGACATCATCGAGCTTCCCATCTCCAAGATCGTGGCGTGAGGCCGCCAGACCGGCGGGTCGGCCAGGTGATCTCCTTCGACGAGGGGGTCGGCCTCGGCCAGGTGGACTGCGGGGGCATCAGGTACCCGTTCCACTGCACCCAGATCGCCGGCGGCTCCCGTACCATCGCCGTCGGGACGGCGGTCAGCTTCGCCGTGGCCCCCGGCCGTCACGGGCGCTGGGAGGCCGCCGACCTCAGGACCGCCGAGGCTTGACGTCGCTCGGTCAGCCGGCGGTCTCCTGGGTGGCCCGTATCTGGACGAAGGCCATGCGCAGCTGTGACAGGCCGTCGACCAGCTGGGCTTCGGGCTCGCCCAGGCGGCCGGCCATGCCCTCGACCAGGGCGGCGAGGGAGTCGATGGCCAGGCGGGCCTGGTCGAGCTGGGGAGGCTGGAGGGAGAGATGGAGGGCGGCCAGCTCGAAGAGGCCGAAGCCGTGGTTGGCCACCACCACCTCGGCGGGGGTCCCGGCCAGCCGCTGGCGTAGCTCGGCCATCTGGGCCGCCACCTCCGCCTCGGTCGGCTCGGCCGGCGGAGGGCCGGGCTCGGGAGGGGGCCCGGGAGCGGCCGGCCGGGCACTGGAGGGCTCACGGCTGACCGGATGTTCGCCTCCTGGCGTCCACAGCGTGCTCATTGGGCTACCATACGATGAAAACCGAAGACGGGAAGCGGGGCCGATGCCCCCACCCGGCCACGACCGCCCGGCCAGCCGGGAGGAGAGGTGCGCCCGGGTTGATCGACTGCCTGGTGGCGGGCGTTGCTTCCGGACGCTGCCCCCGCCGCGCTGTGCGGCGAGGGCTCCCGAGCAAGGAGTTGATGCCGCATAGCCGCTGCACCCGACCACAACGAGCACCGGACCAACGAACGCATCCGGGCTCGGGAGGTCCGCCTGATCGACCCCGAGGGCGTGCAACTGGGGGTCAAGCCGTTGCCCGAGGCCCTCTCGATTGCCAGGGGGCTGGATCTGGACCTGGTGGAGGTGGCGCCCGAGGCCAGTCCACCGGTGTGCCGGATCATGGACTTCAACCGTTTCAAGTACGAGACGGCCCAGAGGGCGAAGGAGTCCCGGCGCCGGACCACGAGCACCAGCATCAAGGAGATGAAGTACCGGCCGAAGATCGGGACCGGTGATTTCGACACCAAGACCCGCCAGGTGGCCAGGTTCCTCGCCGACGGCCACAAGGTGAAGATCACCATCATGTTCCGGGGCCGGGAGACCAGCTATCCCGAGCTGGGCCGGAAGATCCTCGACCATGTGGCCGAGCAGGTCGGGGTGATCGCCAAGGTGGAGGCCGCCCCCAAGCTCGACGGGCGCAACATGATCATGGTCCTGGCCCCCGACCGTAGGGCCCAGCAGGCGGCGGCAAAGGCAGCCAGGACGGCCAGCCGGGCCGAGGCCGGGCCGGGGCCGGCGGTGGCCAGCGACGAAGTGGCCCCGGTGGCCAGCAACGGCGCCGGGCCCCCACCGCTGCCCGCTCCGGCCGGCGAGGCCGGCGGCCCGGCCCCCGCTGCCCCGGACCGGACCACATCCGACCAGGCGACCGCAGACCGCGCCGCCGCAGACCGGGCCGCCGCAGACCGAACCACAGCCGACCGGGCGACCGCAGACCGAACCACAGCCGACCAGGCGACCGCAGACCGGGCCACCGCAGACCGAACCACAGCCGACCAGCCGACCGCAGACCGGGCGACCGCAGACCGGGCCGCCGCAGACCAGGCGACCGCAGACCGGGCGACCGCAGACCGAACGACCACAGGGGAGGAATGACCCGATGCCGAAGATGAAGACCGACCGTGGGGCAGCAAAGCGATTCCGGGTGACCGGCACCGGGGCGCTGCGCCGGCGCCGGGCGTTCCGGTCCCACATCCTGGAAAAGAAGTCGTCGGTCCGGACCCGCCGCCTGGGCCGTCCCGCCGAGGTGGCGCCGGGCGACCTCAAGTCGGTCAGGCGCCTGCTCGGTCGCTAGGCAACCACCAACCAACCCCCCAGGCGGTCGACCCCACCGGTCCCGCCACCGAGAAAGGAGCATCGAATGGCTCGGGTCAAGCGCGCCGTCGCGAGCAAAAAGCACCGCCGGGCGGTACTGGAGGAAGCCCAGGGCTACTACGGAAACAAGAGCCGCAGCTACCGCGCCGCCCACGAGCAGGTCCTCCACTCCCGCCAGTACGCCTTCAGGGACCGCCGGGCCCGCAAGGGCGACTTCCGCCAGCTGTGGATCCAGCGGATCAACGCCGCCGCCCGCAGCAACGGAACGAGCTACAGCCGGTTGATGTCGGGCCTGAGGGTCGCCGGCGTGGAGGTCGACCGCAAGATGCTGGCCGACCTGGCCGTGCGCGATCCGGCCGCCTTCGCCACCCTGGCCAAGGCCTCCGGCGCCCCCGGGCCCCCCGCCCCTCCGGCGGCGGGCTAGGTCGCCGCCCGCCGGGTCGGGCGAGGCAGCGCCATGGGCGGCCTGGCCTACCGCCACCACCGGGTCCAGCGCCTGCGCCGGCTGGTGGGCCGGTCGAGCTTCCGCAGCGAGGAGGGTCGCTTCGTGGTGGAGGGGGCCAGGGTGCTCGGGGTGGCCCTCGACAGCGGCGCCGGCGTGGAGTCGGTCTACGTCGAGCGGGCCATGGTGCGCCCCGGCGACGGCGTAGCCGAGGCCGCCCGCCGCTGCGTGGAGGCAGGCGCCCGGGTCTTCGACCTGGAGGAGGGCGTCCTGGCCCGGGTGTCGGCGACGGTGAGCCCGCAGCCGGTCGTGGCCGTGGTGATGGCCAACGACCTCGCCCTCGCCGATCTCGGGGCGCGCCGGCCCGACCTGGTGGTGGTCGGCGTCGACCTGCGCGATCCCGGCAACGCCGGCGCCGTCCTGCGGGCGGCCGAGGCGGCCGGCGCCGGGGCGGTAGTGTCGTGTGGCAGCTCGGTCGACCTGTTCAACCCCAAAGCGGTGAGAGCATCGGCCGGAGCCGTGTTCCTGGTGCCGGTTGTCGCCGGCGGTCCCGCGGAGGAGGTGCTCGAGGTGGTCGGCCGATGGGGCCTACGCCGGCTGGGGACGGTGGCGCGCGGCGGCCAGGACTACGCCACCGCCGACCTGAGGGGGCCGACCGCCATAGTCGTGGGCAACGAGGCCTCCGGGCTGCCCCAGCAGGTCGAGTCCTGCCTCGACGGCCGCCTGACCATTCCCATGGCCGGCCGCTCCGAGTCGCTCAACGTGGCCATGGCGACGGCCGTGGTCTGCTTCGAGGCGGCCCGGCAGCGCCGGCCGGCCTACGGCGGGCCGGGGACCGAGCGGCCGTGACCGCCTCCGCTGGCGACCCGTCCCGCCCGCCCGCCCGAGCGGCGGGGGCGGCCCTGTTCGACCTGATGCCCGACGCCGTGGTCGAAGTCGACGCCCAGCGCCGGATCGTGGCCGCCAACCGCGCCGCCGAGCACCTGACCGGCTACCTGCTCGGCCAGATGCGGGGCGCCGACTGCGCGGCCATGCTGAACGTCCGCACCCGGGACGGCCGGGCCGCCTGGGCAGGGGGTTGGGACCGCTCCACGAACCTGCCCGGCGTCAGGTCGCTGGCCGAAAACCACTTCACCCTGCGCCGGGCCGACGGGCGAGACATCCGGGTGCTGGTGACCGGCACCTACCTGCGGTCGGCGGGCGGGGGGCTGAGCGGTGCGCTGCTGGTACTGCGGGACCCGGTTCGCCGCAACCACCACGAGCCCAGCGGCATCGAGATCGTCTCGACGGTCAGCCACGAGCTGCGATCCCCCCTGACCACCGTCAAGGGCTACACCAGCCTGCTGCTCAACCGCTGGGAGCGGATCTCCGACGACCAGAAGAAGCTGATGCTCGAGCAGATCAACCACGACGCCGACCGGGTCACCCGCCTCATCACCGAGCTGCTCGACATCTCCAGGCTGGAGACCGGCCGGCTGGTGCTGCGCCGCCAGGCGGTGGACCTGGCCGGGCTGTCCGCCGAGGTGGTGGGCAAGGTGCGCCTGGCCTACCCCGACCTCGACGCCGCCCTGGTGTTCCCGCCCGGCCTGCCGGAGGCGTGGGCCGACTCCGACAAGGTGGAGCAGGTCCTGACCAACCTCCTGGAGAACGCGTGCAAGTACGCCTCCCCCCTCGGCCTGACCATCGACGGAGAGGCGGCCGGCGACGCCGTGGCCGTGAGGGTGACCGACCGCGGCGCCGGCATCCCTCCCCAGGACGTGCCCAAGGTCTTCACCAAGTTCTTCCGCCGGTCCGGGGGCAAGCCGACGGGCTCGGGCCTCGGCCTGTGGATCAGCCGCGGGCTGGTCGAGGCCCATGGAGGAAACCTGGTTGCGTCTTCGTTGCCCGGTGAAGGAAGCTCGTTCCGCTTCACGCTGCCCCGAGCGGACCGCGAGCCGCTCCTGGCCAACTAGCCCCCTTTCCCCGACTCCTCTTGACCGACGACCTCCCCCTCCCTGACCAGCTGGCTGCCATCGAGGCCCAGGCCCTGGACCTCCTCGCCCGGTTGGGATCCACCGCCGAGCTGCAGGCGGCCGAGACCGCCGTCGTCGGCCGGCGCTCGCAGCTGGCCCAACTGCAAGCGGGGCTGCGGGCGCTGGGCCCCGACCAGCGTCGGTCGGCGGGGGCCGCCATCGGGGCGGCACGGGCCCGCATCACCGAGCGGGTGGCCGCCCGGCGGGCGGAGCTGGGCAGAGCGGAGCGAGCCGTCCAGGACGCCCGGGACCGGCTGGACCTGACCGAGGTGGCCGCCTGCCGGATGGGGATCCCGGACCGGGGCCACCTCCACCTGGTCACCCAGGTGCGCGACGAGCTCGAGGACACCTTCGTCTCCATGGGCTTCACGGTGGCCGAGGGACCCGAGGCGGAGACGGACTGGTACAACTTCGAGGCCCTCAACATGCCCCCCGACCACCCGGCCCGGGGTATGTGGGACACCCTCTACCTTCGCCTGGGGCCGCCCGGGACCGTCCTGCTGCGCACCCACACCTCGCCGGTCCAGATCCGCCTGATGCAGGCCCAGGCCCCCCCCATATACGCGGTGATGCCGGGGCGCTGCTACCGGCGGGACACCCCCGATGCCCGCCACCTGCCCGTGTTCCACCAGATCGAGGGACTGGTCGTCGACCGGGGCATCACCTTCGGCGACCTGGCCGGCACGATCGAGGCCTTTACCACCGCCTTCTTCGGGCCCGGGATGCATTCGCGCCTGCGGCCGTTCTACTTCCCCTTCACCGAGCCGTCCGCCGAGTTCGAGGTCACCTGCCCCATCTGCGGGGGGATCGGCTGCCGGACCTGCTCGGGGTCAGGCTGGCTGGAGCTGGGCGGTTGCGGGATGGTCGACCCCGACGTCTTCGAGGCGGTGGGGATCGACCCCGAGGCCTTCAGCGGCTTCGCCTTCGGCTTCGGTATCGACCGCCTGGCCCAGGTCCGCAACGGGCTGGCCGACATGCGGGTGCTACTGGACAACGACCTGCGATTCCTCGCCCAATTCTGATCCCCTCCGCTCCTCGACCCTCAGGAAGCCTCCTTGCCATGCTCGCCCCCCTGTCCTGGCTCCGTGACTTCGCCCCCCTGGACGCCAGCGTCGACCACCTGACCGACACCCTGTCCAACCTCGGCCTGGTGGTCGAGTCGGTGGCCCGCGTGGGCGGGGGCCTCGACGGGGTGGTGGTGGCCCGCGTCCTGGCCATCCGGCCCCATCCCGGCGCCGACCGGATCCGCCTGGTCGACGTGGACGCCGGGGCCGGCGATGCTGTCCAGATCGCCTGCGGGGCCTGGAACTTCGCCACCGGCGACCTGGTCCCCCTGGCCACCGTGGGCACGGCCCTGCCCGGCGGCACCGAGATCGCCCGGCGCCAGATCCGCGGGGAGTGGTCCAACGGGATGCTGTGCGCCCCCGGCGAGCTGGGCCTGCCCGAACCGGCCGGCGAGGGGGGCCTCATGGTCCTGCGGCCCGGGCTGGCGCCACCGGGGACACCGGTCGCCGACGCCCTGGGCCTGGCGGCCGACGTGGTCTTCGACCTGGAGGTCAGCCCCAACCGACCCGACGCCCTGTCGATGGCCGGCATCGCTCGGGACCTGGCCGCCGGCCTGGGCGAGCCCTTCGTCCTGCCCGCCCTGCCCGGCAGCGCCACCGCCGTGGCCCCCGGGATCGAGGTCGCCGGCGTGGAGGTCCTCGACGGGGACCTGTGCCCCCGCTTTACCGCCACGGTCGTCGCCGACGTGCCTGCGGGCCACTCTCCCCCCTGGGTGTCCCGCCGCCTCACACTGGCCGGCATGCGCCCCATCAGCGCGGTGGTCGACGCCTCCAACTACGTGATGCTCGACCTGGGCCAGCCCAACCACGCCTACGACCTGGACAAGCTGGACGGTCGCGGCCTCCTGGTGCGCCGGGCCCGGCCGGGTGAGTCCCTCACCACCCTCGACGGGGTCATACGCCGCCTCGGGCCCGAGGACTGCCTGGTCTGCGACGCCCGGGGCGGCCCGGTCGGGATCGGGGGGATCATGGGCGGGGAGTCGAGCGAGGTGGACGCCACCACCACCACCGTCGTCCTGGAGTGTGCGTGGTTCGCCCCGACGGCCGTGGCCCGCACCGGCAACCGCCTGGGCCTGGCCAGCGACGCTCGCCACCGCTTCGAGCGGGGAGTCGACCCCGACATCGCCGACCGGGCCGTCGGGCGGTTTGTCACCCTGCTCGGCGGGGCCCGCCGGGGACCGACCACCGACCGGCGCTCCCCGGCCCACCTGCCCGCACCCCGCCGGCTGGCCGTGCGCACCGCCCGGGTCAACGCCGTGCTCGGGACCACCCTGGCCGGCACCAAGGTGGCCGACCTGCTCGGACCGCTCGGCTTCGACGTCGCCGCCGGGCCCGGCGGCGTCTGTGACGTCCAGGTCCCGTCCTGGCGGCCCGACACCTGCCGCGAGATCGACGTGATCGAGGAGGTGGCCCGGCGTTACGGTTACTCCCGGATCCAACGCACCCTTCCCCCCGGGAGCCGGGCCGGCGGTGGCCTCAGCCGCTTCCAGCGGGAGCGCCGGCGGGTCCGAGAGATCCTGGCCGGCGCCGGGGTCTCCGAGGCGTGGACGACCACGTTCCTGGCCCCCGGGGATCTGGGCGCCGCCGGGCTGGCGACCGAGGCCGTCGAGGTGGAAAACCCGCTGGACCGCGCCGAGTCGGTCCTGCGCACATCGCTGCTGCCCGGGCTGCTCAAGGCGGTGCGCGCCAACGCCGACCGCCAGATGCCCGACGTCAGGCTGTTCGAGATCGGGCGTGTCTTCCTGCCGCCGGGGGCCGGCGACGTGCTGCCCATCGAGCGCGAGGAGGTGGCCGCCATCCTGGCCGGTGAGGGGGCCGACGCCCCGAGGGCGGCCCGGCTGGTCACGGTGCTGGCCGGCGCCCTGCGCCTCGAGACCCTGGACCTGGTCGCCGGGCCGGTGCCCGGGCTGCACCCGACCCGATCAGCCCTGCTCAGGGGGCCGGGCGGCACCGCCGTGGGCAGCGTCGGGGAGGTGGCAGCCGACGTGGTGGCGGCCTACGGCCTGGCCGGGCGGGTGGGCTTCTGGCAGGCCGACCTGGCCGCATTGGTCGGGCTGGCGCGCCGGGACGCCCTGGCCCAGCCGGTGAGCCGGTTCCCGGCCAGCGACCTGGACCTGGCCTTCGTGGTGCCCGGCGACGTGCCGGCCGCGGCCGTGGCGGCGACCCTGCGGGCCGGCGCCGGTGACCTGGTCGAGTCGCTCCGTCTCTTCGACGTGTTCGCCCTGCCCGCCGCCGGTCACGGTGCGCGCAGCCTGGCGTTCCGGATGCGGCTGCGGTCTCCCGACCGCACCCTGACCGACCGGGACGTGGCGTCCGCCCGCCAGGGCGCCATCGCCTCCGTGGCCGCCGCCCACCGGGCCACGCTGCGGGGGGCATAGGCCACGCTGCGGGGGGCATAGCCCACGCTGCGGGGGGCATAGGCCACGCTTGCATAGCCATGCAATAGGCTGTATGATGGGGGGGTGGGAAGCGTCAGGGCGGCGATAATGGGGGCCTCGGGCTTCGCCGGCGCCGAGCTGCTGCGGCTGTGCGCCGGCCATCCCGACATCGACGTCGCCGTCGCCACCGGCGACAGCCACGCCGGCGCCACCGTGGCCGACCTCTTCCCGAGCCTGGCCGCCGCCTACCCGGATCTGGCGCTCAGCCCGACCCGGCCCGATGCCGCGGCCGGCTGCGACCTGGTGTTCCTGGCCCTACCCCACGGCGCCTCGCAGCGCATCGTCCCCCAGCTGGCCGGCCGGGTCAAGGCCCAGGTGGACCTCTCGGCCGACTTCCGGCTGAAGGACCCCTCCCTCTACCCCACCTGGTACGGCGAGGAGCACACCTGCCCCCAGCTGCTGGCTCAGGCCGCCTGCGGCATCCCCGAGCTGTTCCGCCCCGACCTGGCCGGTGCCCCCCTCGTGGCCGCCGCCGGCTGCTACGTGACCGCCGCCGCCCTGGTGCTGGCCCCCCTGGTGCGCGCCGGCGTGGTCGAGCGGACCGGGGTGGTGGTGGACGCCGCCAGCGGGGCCTCGGGAGCGGGCCGGGGGCTCAAGGACTCCACGCAATTCTGCGCGGTGGACGAGGACTTCCGCGCCTACGGGCTGGTCGGCCACCGCCACACCCCCGAGATCGAGCAGGCGACCGGGGCCCAGGTCGTCTTCACCCCCCACCTGGCCCCCATGAGCCGGGGCATCCTGGCCACCGTCTACGGCCGCGCCACCCGGCCCGACCTCGACCCACTGGCCGTCCTGGCCCAGGCCTACGCCGGCGAGCGATTCGTCGTGGTCGACCAGCGATCCCCCTCGACCAAGGCCACCCTGGGCTCCAACTGCGCCCACCTGACGGCGCGCGCCGACGCCCGCACCGGCTGGGTCGTCGCCGTCGCCGCCCTCGACAACCTGACCAAGGGGGCGGCCGGCCAGGCCGTCCAGTGCGCCAACCTGGCCCTGGGCCTGCCCGAGCCCGCCGGGCTGCCCCTGACCGGGCTGTACCCGTGACGCCGCCCCCGGCGAGCCGGGCTCCCGCCGGCTCGGGTGGTCGGGCAGGGATGCCCCCACGTGACCTCACCGCCGGCGCCGCCGGCAAGGCCGCCGTGCTGGTCGAGGCCCTGCCCTACATCCGCCGGTTCTGGGGCCAGGTGGTGGTGGTCAAGTACGGCGGCAGCGCCCTGGCCGGGGCCGACCCCGCCCGGGCCCTGGCGTCGTTCGCCACCGACATCGCCCTCATGGCCTCGGTGGGCATGCGCCCGCTGGTGGTGCACGGCGGCGGCCCCCAGATCGGCGAGATGATGCGACGGCTGGGCAAGACGCCCGAGTTCCGCGACGGGCTGCGCGTCACCGACGCCGAGACGCTCGACATCGCCCGCATGGTGCTGGTCGGCAAGGTCAACCGCGACATCGTCTCGGCGGTCAACGTCCATGCCTCCATTGCCGTCGGGGTCTCGGGGGAGGACGCCGGCCTGCTGGTGGCCAGCGCCAGGGACCCCGAGCTGGGGTTCGTCGGCGACGTGGTGGCGGTCAACCCCGAGCTGCTCGACCGCCTGCTGGCCGAGGACCTGGTCCCGGTGGTGGCCACCATCGGCTCGGACGAGACCGGTCAGGCCTTCAACATCAACGCCGACACGGCCGCCGGCGCCATCGCCGCCGCCGTCGGGGCCGGAAAGCTGGTCTACCTGACCGACGTCGAGGGCATCCTGGCCCGGCGGGGCGACCCGGCCAGCCTGGTCACCTCGGCCGGCGCCGCCGAGCTCGAGTCCCTGCTGGCCGCCGGTGCCATCGCCGGGGGGATGGTCCCCAAGGTGACCTCCTGCCTCGACGCCATGCGCGCCGGGGTGGGCCGCGCCCACATCCTCGACGGACGGGCCCCCCACAGCCTGCTGCTGGAGATCTTCACCAACTCCGGCACCGGCACGATGATCGTCCCATGAGGCCGGCTCCTCCCACGAGGCCGGCTCCTAGCCCGGCCCGTCCCACCAGGCCGGCTCCTCCCACGAGGCCGGCTCGTCCCACGATGCCGGCCCGTCCCACCAGGCCGGCTCCTCCCACGACGCCGGCTCCTCCCACGACGCCGGCTCGTCCCACGATGCCGGCCCGTCCCACGAGGCCGGCTCCTCCCACGACGCCGGCTCCTCCCACGAGGCGGTGAACCGCCTGATGCGCACCTACCCCGAGCCCCCGGTCACCTTCGTGCGGGGCCAGGGCAGCTGGCTGTGGGACGACGCCGGCCGGCGCTACCTCGACTTCCTGTCCGGCCTGGCCGTCACCTCCCTCGGCCACGCCCACCCGGTGGTGGCCGACGCCATATGCGCCCAGGCCCGCACGCTGCTCCACGTGAGCAACCTGTTCGGCACCCAACCGGGACCGGAGGTGGCCGCCACCCTGGACCGCCTGCTCGGCGGCGGCGGCCGGGTGTTCTTTGCCAACAGCGGCGCCGAGGCCAACGAGTGCGCCATCAAGCTGGCCCGCAAGTGGGGCCGGTCCCGCCGGCGCACCAGCGGGGCGGCGGCCGGGGGCCGCTACGCCGTGGTCAGCACCTACGGCTCGTTCCACGGGCGCACGCTGGCCACCCTGCACGCCACCGGGCAACCGGCCAAGCACCAGGGTTTCGGGCCCATGCCCGAGGGGTTCCGGCACGTGGCGTGGGCCGACCTCGACGACCTGGCCGCCGCCATCGACCCGAGCGTGGCCGCCGTGCTCGTCGAGGCGGTCCAGGGCGAGGGCGGCGTCATCCCGGCCACCGCCGCCTACCTGGCCGGCGTGCGGGAGCTGTGTGACCAGGCGGGCGTCCTGATGATGGTCGACGAGGTCCAGACCGGGCTGGGCCGCACCGGGGCGTGGTTCGCCCACCAGCACTGGTTGGCGGGGGACCGGGGCTCGGGCCCCGACGTGGTGACGATGGCCAAGGCGCTCGGCAACGGGATGCCGATCGGGGCGTGCTGGGCGGCCGAGGAGGTGGCCGACGCCTTCGAGCCGGGGGACCACGCCACCACCTTCGGGGGCCAGCCGCTGGCCGCGGCGGCGGCCCGGGCCACCCTGGGGGTGATGGAGGCCGAGGACGTCCCCACCCGGGCCGCGGCCATGGGACAGAGGCTGGCCGCCGGGCTGGAGCGGCTGCCCGGGGTGGCTGGGGTCCGCGGCATGGGCCTGCTGGTCGCCGCCGCCCTGGAGGAGGAGAAAGCGGGCCCGGTGGCTGCGGCCGCCCTCGACGCCGGCCTGGTCGTCAACGCGGTGACGCCGGGAGCCCTGCGGCTGGCCCCGTCATTGCTGGTGAGCGCGGCCGAGGTCGACGAGGCGGTGGACATTGTGGGCCGGGTCCTGGCCGGCACCTGATGCGGCACCTCCTCGAGGTCGACGACCTCACCCCCGACGAGCTGGCCCGGGTCCTCGACCTGGCCGAGGTCGCCGGGCCACCGCCCGTCCTCGCCGGGCGCGGCGTGGGCCTCATCTTCGAGAAGCCGTCCACCCGGACCCGCAGCTCCATGGAGATGGCCACCGCCGCCCTGGGTGGCCACCCGGTGGCCATCCGCGGCGACGAGGTCGGCCTCGACTCGAGGGAGAGCGTGGAGGACGTGTGCCGGACCCTGGCCCAGTACCACGCCTGCGTCGGTGCCCGGGTCACCGCCCACCGCACCCTGGAGCGCATGGCCGCCCTCGACGCCGTCCCCGTGGTCAACCTGCTCTCGGAGATCTCCCACCCCCTCCAGGCGGTGGCCGACCTGCTCACCCTGCGGCAGTGGTGGGGCGGCCTGGAAGGCCGGTCGCTAGCCTGGGTGGGCGACGGCAACAACGTCGGGCGCAGCCTCCTCCTGGCCTGCGCCATGGCCGGCGTCGACGTCCGCCTGGCCACACCTGCCGGCTACCCGCCCGACGCCGTGGCCGTGGACGGGGCCCGCACCTACGGCGTCGACGTGACGGTGACCGACGACCCGTCCGCCGCCGTCGAGGGGGCCGACGCCGTGGCCACCGACGTGTGGGTCTCGATGGGTGACGAGGACCAGGCGGCGGCGCGCGCCGACGCCTTCGCCGGGTACCAGGTCGACCCCGCCCTGATGGCGCGCGCCGCGCCCGGCGCCGCCTTCCTCCACTGCCTGCCCGCCCACCGGGGTCTGGAGGTAAGCGCCGAGGTCATCGACGGTCCCTCCAGCTTGGTGTGGCGCCAGGCGGCCAACCGCATGCACTCGGCCCGGGGCCTGCTGTGGTGGCTGGTGGCACCGTGAGACTGGCAAAGAACCAGCGCCACTACCGCATCGCCCGGCTCCTCGAGGCCGAGCCGGTCACCAGCCAGGGCCAGCTCGTCGAGCGGCTGTCGGCCGCCGGCGTCGAGGCCACCCAGGCCACCGTGTCGCGGGATCTGGAGGAGATGGGGGCGGTCAAGGTGAGGGTCCCGGGCGGGGAGCTGGTATACGCCGTGCCCGAGCTGCCCCGGGACCGGGTGGCTCCCGAGGACCACCTGCGCCGCGTCCTGGGCGACTGGGTGGTCGAGGTGTCGGTGTCTGGCAACGTGGTGGTCGTGCGCACCCCGCCTGGCTCGGCCCACGTGGTGGCCTCCGCCCTCGACCGGGCCAACGAGGCCGGCAT